>CAYZYB010000459.1:0-4809 GCA_964481505.1 uncultured Planctomycetaceae bacterium
GAATCTGAACGACCACGTCGTCGTCGTCGTCGTCGTCGTCGCGGCAAAGGCGATGGCAACAATGATGGTTCCGCGTCTAACAACAGCAACAACAACGGCGGTGGTCGTGGTCGAGGTGGTCGCGGGCGACAGCAAGGTGAGCGTGGCGGTAACGGCGGTGGTCGAGGATCTGATCGCGGTGGACGGCAGGGCGGCGGTCGTCAGGAACGCGGCGGTCGCGGTCGTGGTGGTGGTCGCGGGCAGTCTCCACGCCGAGGTCGATCGATTCAGCCGACGGGTGAGCCAATCGAAGGGACATTTGAGGGCGTCCTTGAGATGCATCCGAAGGGATACGGTTTCCTTCGCGATCCGAAAAAGAACTACGCTGCGGAAGACAACAACCCGTTTGTGTCCAGTTCCGTTGTTGAGAAGTATCGTCTTCGTGAAGGCGTGCTTGTGAAAGGTGAAGTTGGTCCGGGCACTCGCAATCAGGGTCCGCGACTTCAGGAAGTGGAATTGATCGACGGGTACACTCTTGAAGAGTATGAAAAGATCAAGCACTTTGATGAACTGACACCGATCAATCCGCACGAACAGATTAGGCTTGAGATCGGAAAGAGTCCGGTCACGATGCGTGTGATGGACTTGCTGTGTCCGATCGGAAAAGGGCAGCGAGCTTTGCTGGTCGCCCCTCCGCGAACCGGCAAGACAATGCTGCTTCAGGATATTGCGAATTCTGTCAGCGAGAATCATCCGGAAGTTCATCTGATGGTCCTGCTGATTGATGAGCGACCGGAAGAAGTGACAGAAATGAGTCGCAGCGTAAAAGGCGAAGTGATTGCCTCTTCGCTCGATAACGATGTTGAAAGTCACGTACGCATTGCGGAACTGATTATTGAACGCGGTAAACGACTGGCTGAAGAAGGTCAGGACGTTTTCATTCTGCTGGACAGTATCACTCGACTGGCTCGAGCCTACAACAAATGGGTTAACCCATCGGGGCGAACAGGGCGCGGTGGTCTGGACATTCGAGCTCTGGATATTCCCAAGAAGCTGTTCGGTACCGCTCGACTGTTTGACGAAGGTGGTTCACTGACCGTTTGTGGAACGGCTTTGATTGATACGAATAACGGAATGGACGAAGCCATTTTCCAGGAGTTCAAGGGAACAGGAAACATGGAAATGGTTCTTAGCCGTGACCTTGCTGACCGACGTATTTGGCCGGCGATTGATATCACACGATCAGGCACGCGACGCGAAGAGAAGATTCTGGCTCCGGAAACGATGGAGGGAGTCACAATGTTGCGACGAAGTTTGATTAGCCTGACGCCAGTCGACGCGATGGAGCAACTGACGAGAACGTTGTTGAAATTCGATACGAACACCGAATTTCTGTCTCGAATTCAGGCTGTCTTGTAACCGAGTGATTGTCTGACAATACGAAATGCCAGAGGCCGGTGAATCTTCACCGGCCTCTGTTCGTGTTTGGCAGGGCTTGTGCAAAGCGTGTTAGTCAACCATTTCCCAGAACTCATCTTCTGCGCTGGGGTCGTCGCTTGATGATTTTGCGGTTGCTGGTTTCTCGGTTGTTTGGCGGCGTTTCTTTTTTCGTTTGCGACTCGCTGTCGGGGTCTCTGGTGATGCGGGAGAACGTCTTTTTTTCGTTCCGCGTTTCCTGGTTGTCGCTTTTTTTCTGCGGGGCTTGCGAGATTTTTCTTCGCAGTTTGAGCAGCTGCCGTTGGAGCTCAGGGTTTCACCACAGGAATTGCACAATGCGACTGGCTGCATGAGATCCAGTTCGTCGCCGGCACCATCGTCTTTTGATTTGGAAAACTGAGCCAGTTCCATGCTGACAGCTTCCCACTCCTCACTCAGCGATCTATCACCTGGAATCGGATGAACGGTTGGCACGTTTTCGTGTTCAGAAACATTCGGCATCTGCGTCGGTTTTACTGCTGCGGTTTTCGGTTCCACGTCTTCCTGCAGTTGAGCGCTCATGTTTTCGTGACGTAGGATTTCTGCTTCTGCAGATTTTCCGCTTGAAAGTTCACGGGCAGAAACATGGACGCGTGCCTGGTGGTCGTAGCTGATTGTGACTTCTACTTCGCTGCCGTCGGGCAGGTTTTCGGGGAGGTCTGAGATATTGCAGTCGCCGAGGATTGTGTGTGGCTTTCCAGGACCGGCACCGCTTTCGACGATGCGAACGTGTACTTTTGTTTGATGATCAACGACGGTTCCGAACACATGTGTCTTTGACGCCGGCAATGGAGTGTTCGGCGGAATCAAATAGTGGGGCACGCGTTTTCCGGTCTCTGTGTTGCGAATCAGGATGCCCAGTCCACGAGCATTTACGCTTTTCTGTTTGACTTCCGCAAGTCGTGATGAGGCCTGTGAGTTGAAGACCGTTCGCGTGTATTGCTGATTTGAAAGCAGCATGCCGGCATAGTAGGCCGCTCCGTGAGCGATCGATTGATCGGGTGACAATGATGAATTCAGTGTGCGGCCGCTGAGTTTCTTCAGGTTCTCACGCACCATTGGCATGCGCGAAGAGCCGCCAGTGGTGAGTACTTCGTTGACGTGCGCCCAGCCGAATCCGTTTTCCGCCAGAATGCGTTTGGTGATGGCACTGCTGCGGCTGAGCAATGACTTGCTGAGGTATTGGAATTCTTCCTGTTCGACTTGGTACGTTCGACGGTTGCCACCGTGCTGGACAGTTACTGCTGCACGTGGGCGCACGGACAGGCTTCGCTTGGCTTGTTCCGCTTCCAGAGCCAGAAATTGATGGCTCTGTGGGTCTGTGCGAGGATCTTCCTTGAAGTCCTGGATGAATTTTTCTGCGGCGACGTCGACAAGAACCTGAGTCCAGTCCAGTCCACCCAGTTCGAGGTCGCCATCCGATGCGACAACGCGCACTTCGTTGCTGGCGTAGTTCACGATTGCCAGGTCCAGCGTACCGCCTCCAAGGTCGTAAACAAGCAGCTGCTGATCGATGGCCAGTTCTGTGAATGCCAGTCCTTCGTTTCCTAACACATGGCACAGTGCGGCTGCGACTGGTTCGTTAATGACTTCAACTTTTTCCAGCCCCGCCGAATGGCCTGCTCGGATCGTTGCGTGGCGTTGCGCGTCGCTGAACTGTGCCGGGACTGTAACAACTGCTTCTGTAATCTCGCCGATTTGTTCCTGGGCGCCTGAGATCAGCTTTCGCAGGATCAGGCTGGAGACATGTTCGGGGGAATATTGAATACCGTTGACTGTCCAGAATTTTTCGCTGTTGCCCATGTGCCGTTTGGCATTCTGCACGACACGTTCGGGTCGCGCGATGGCGTTGCGCAATGCTTCTGTGCCGACAATGGGATCTTCGTCGTCGAAGAAAACGACCGAAGCCGTAGACAGCTCGCCTTCCTGATTCGGAATGGTGACGGGATGGCCGTGTTCGTTTAGCCATGCGATGCAGGAGTAGGTTGTCCCGAGGTCAATTCCGACCGCCTGAGTTTTCTTCATCAAATTCCTTTCACTGGACCAATTGGTCTCGTCAAGTCATCCTACCAGTATCAGTGCCGAACAACTATCAGAATTCGGACGATGTTTTGGGGCGAACACGTTTCGTGAATAACTATAGAACATAGACGGATAACGCGAAGGTGATGGAGCGTTCCATGCAGAACCGATCATTCCAGGGCAATTTGTCGAAGAGTTCACGTCAGGTGAAAATCCGGGTTGCGCTTTTGGTGCTGATAATGTTTGGCGCGGAATGCACTTTGCTGACCGCGGCAGACGATAGTAATTCTGTCAGAGTACTGTCCGGGAAGGCTCTGCGAGACGCGTTGCAGCAGCGTCGCAGCCTGACGGTTTCCGGACAGACTCTGCGAAATGCGGCGGGCGAACTGAGTCGGAATACGGGCATCGCGGTTTGTCTTGATCGTCGGGTAGATCCGTCTGCCAGGATTGAAGTTGCGACGGGTTACGTCACCACAGAACAGACACTGCGCGCATTTGCAAAGGTGATTCCGAACGCTGCCGTTTCGACGGGAGATCGGTATGCGTTCATCGGTCCGGCATTCGCGACGACACGGTTGCGAACGCTGACGGAGCTGCGGCAGCAGGATGTTCAGGCGTTGCGACACAAGATGGATGCTGAATTGTTTCGCAAACTTGTTGATGCCAGAAAAGTTGAGTGGCCTCAGCTTTCTGAGCCGCGACAGTTGCTGATGAGTTCCGCGAAAGCAGCTGGTCTTGATGTGGTCAATCCGGAAGTCATTCCGCATGATCTTTGGGCCGCTGTCGTACTGCCATCGATGACGTTTGTGGAATTTGCGACTCTGGTTCTGAATCAATTTGATTTAACGTTTGAAATTTCTGTCGATGGAATCGTGAAGTTGGTTTCAGTTCCTGAGCTTGTCGTCGTTGAGCAGCGGCATCGAGTCTCACCGAAGAACAAGTCGGTGGTGATTGACCGCTGGCAAGCCGCTTTTCCCAAACTCGAAATCACCTGGCGCGGCTCGACGGCACTGGTTTCGACAACGGCTGAGACTCACGAGCGACTGGCGGCATTGATTCGCGCCGGAACAGCAACCACCGTAGACGCCGCCGGGTTACGCAGTCGATTGTTTACGATGAAGGTGACCGGAGTTTCGTACGAACGTCTGATCGAAAAATTTCGCAGTGACGGAATTGCGATTCGAATCGTCGGTCGATCCGGGGCTGAGCTTGCCGAATTGTTGCGACAGCCAGTGACGTTCGATCTGTCGAAATCGCCCAGCTCTGAGTTCTTCAGCACCATCTTTGCCGGGCTGAAGGCGGACGTCGTTGTTGATGAAAACGAGGTTGTGC
>CAYZYB010000460.1:0-4808 GCA_964481505.1 uncultured Planctomycetaceae bacterium
GTGATCACTCAAGCTACGTTCCAACCACAGCAAAGCGACACGAACCTCGAGTGGAGTTACGAGTCAGCGGCATTCAGCACCAACGACTTCCAGCTTAAAACGAGGGTATTGATTGGCCAAACACAGGAATTGCGATTCGAAACCGAATCAGCCGATCACCAGTTTTAAGGGGCAATTTCAAGCGTTGCCCCGAACAAGCACAACAAGCTGCATCCACAGATAGCGTAAAATCCGACCCTCGCCACTTACCTCGCGGAACTTGTTCCGTAAGGTTTTTTAGTAGCCGTTCACAGAATTCTATGCGAAGAAGCTTTGGGTTTGTGTGCCTTGAAGCTTGGCGTTAATTGATTTCAGGAGGAAATCGAAGAAGTTTTTGTTCTTTTTTTTGCAGGTTGCGATTGCTGTCCACATTCGTTCGTTGTGGGGCTGCCCGGCTTCGCTACGTGTGCCTTGGGTGATGCGACGGTCAATTACGACGTGTCGAATCTGTTGCTCGCTATGGTTGTTGGTCGGCTCGACATCCGTGGCTTCAGTGAAGTGAAAGTAGTCCTTTGACAGATCGTAAGTGCTGCCATCGGTCACATTAACGATCGCAAATCGCGCAGCAAGATTTGTCGATTCCTTGATGTCCGGAGGCTGTCGCATGATTTTCAGAAAACGGTTGCGTTGCAAACTCATCGAACGTTCGAAACCCTCTCTGGTCATCTCGTCGCGACGGTGCCATGCCGAAAACAGCCGTCGCGAACGATCCAAAAACTGCTCGGCCCAGGCTTGGGTTTTCCTGTCAGGATGTTTCAGAAGAAATCGCATGTCCCGAATAAGATGAGCCCAACAGTACTGAGCCTTGATATCGTAGTTCCAGGCGAAAGAACAATTCGCTGAAAAGTAGTCGAAGTTCAAATAGCTCTTGAAGTTCTCGCCGACGAGTTCTTCAAGGACTGCGCGAGATCGACTTGTCGCGATATGGAAAACGGTCATGATGGCCGAACTGATGCACCACACCCAGTTGTTCCTGCCGTTGTTCCTGAAGCTCGTTTCGTCGCTGCCAAGTTGAGGCTGAGTCGGGATCGCTGCTTTGGCCTCGTCGTATGCGGTCGCCAAAGAGTCTGAGACGACACCAGTGCAGAGCTTCGACAAATAGCCACGCGAAACCGGAACGTTCAGTACGTCCTCGCAATACTGCTGGATCGTCGAGTAGCTGCTGTGAGCACACGACTACATCCAGCCAATGGTCGTCAGCAAACGTGGTCCGAAAATCGGCTGACCATGGATTTCGGGAGCGTGCGAATAATAGACTTCGCCCTGGGGTGTTTCGTAGAGGCGAAACCGATGTTCGGTCACGATCACCGGGGAGTCCGGAAGTTCGATATACTGAATCGTTTCGAATTGTTCGGTAGGAATCAGCTGTCGCCAAGCGACTTCGGAGTCATCAATTTCGTATTCGATGATCTCGTCAATTCGCTCTGGCGGCAGGGGGTCTCGCAGTTTTCGCTGGCGTCCGGGCTGTCCGCCAGCTTTGCGTTTGCGAGGTCGGCCTGGTTTTTCTTCTTCTTGCCTTTGCCGGCGTTGGTAATATCACTCGAAGGCGATTTGGAGGAATTGGACGAGTCCTTATTGGCTTTGGCCAACTGAAGCTTTAACTCTGCGATTTCCGTCGATAGCTTCTCGACCAATTCGCGAAGTTCCTCAATGATCGCATCCTTGCTCTTCATCAACCAACAATACACAAATCAACCATCCAAAGCACCACCAATTCAATTACAGTGAACGGCTACGCCAGAGGTTACTAAGTCAAGCACGAGAAATCAGTGATATCTGAACCACTGACGATCCAATGCAGCGGTAACACATTTTCACCGTGTGGCTCAGCAAATCATTGGCCGGTAGGAACTTACAACGGACATTCAACACAAACGCAACTTGCAAAAAGTAACTTCAAGTCCTGGTCGGGTTACTTCTTTCGAGCGAAATACCTCTAACGTAAACCAAACAACTATCCAGACTTGGAGCAATCATTGCTTCAGGTCTTTTTTCGCAATTTCTGAATCAGTGGCACCTGTTGAATCCGAGTTGGATTCGTGGTGTCACCACTTTGATTCCAAGCGTTTCGCGTTGTAGCTGCGATGGCTGATCGGCTTGTTGAGTGACACCTATTGCTTTCACAGCCAGGGAGATTCAACGATGGCATCAATTCAACAGGATCGAAGCAGCAACTGTCGCGTTTGCTTCCGCTTCAGATATTGCTGATTCAAACGCTCTCTGAAGACGATACCAAACGAAAGCTGAAGTGGCAGCCAGTCGGCTCGAAGAGAATCTTCGACTCTTAGACGAAGGGCGGATTGAGCTCCCTGATCGGAGTATTGCCCCAGTCTTTTGACTCTGCGCCGTTGCCGACTTGAAGTCTGAAATTTCAGATCGAAATTAACCATTGTCGAAAACGAATTCAAAGGGCACACAACCCCCCAGGCCCTTGTGCTCCGGCCCCGCTTGTTGAAAGCCCATTGTCGTGTAGAAACCAACTGCGTGCTGAGAGGAATTCAGTTCGATTCGGCCTCGTGGAGACTTACTGCGACACACCTCGATAGCTGACCGTACTAATTCACGGCCGATTCCCACTCCCTGGTTTTCCGGTCGCACGAACAAGTGCGACAGATTCCAATAGCCCTTCACGATGATGAACCCAGTCACCACTCCGTCACGTTGGTGTTTTCGATGAAACGATGGCTCTGTCTCTGTTTTCCACTTCTTCAGGCTCTCTGCAACTTCAGCTACCAGCATGCTGGCTTCTTCTACAGATTCAGCAACGTCTGTCCGAATCGCGGCAGAGATGATTTCTTCCAGTTCTGTGAAGTCAGTTTGTTGTATGGGACTGAACATCGGGGTGTGTGGCAAAGTGATTTAGATTCAGGAAAGCGAATGACAAATCATCGTTGATCCAACTGGTAAGTGATTTTCGCGCACTTGCGTCCGGATCATTACGTTAGATCAACACCCGACTAGAAGTTGATACCGGGCAAAAAAGGCATCGGCCACTGCGGTAGTGCAGATGTTCGCAACAGTATTTTCCCGACACGTTTTCAACACAGGCGGTCCGTGATCTTCCACCGTTATGGTAAATCGAACGATGCAGCGTCGGCTACGTCGCCAGCGTCTCGAGAATCTTCTGACACGCCTGAGACTTGTTCAGGGCATAGAAGTGAATGCCGGGTACGGCGTTGTCGCGTAGTTCTTCGCATTGGCGAATCGCGTATTCAACGCCAATTTCGAATTGAGCTTCTTTATCGTCCTGAACGGCTTCCAGCTTCTTCGCGAGGTCTTCCGGAAACACTGTACCGCACATAGACGTGATGCGTTTGATGCGAGCAAAGTCTGTGATCGGCATGATGCCCGGCACGATCGGAATTTCGACGCCCATCTTCTGGCAGCGATCTCGGAAGCTGAAGAAGTTTGCGTTGTCGAAAAACAGCTGAGTGAAAATCGCATCAGCGCCAGCGTCGACTTTGCGCTTTAGGTTTTCGAGGTCGACTTCAAGGCTGGGAGCTTCCAGGTGCTTTTCGGGGTAACCCGCGACACCGATTCCGAATTCGCTCGGATGGTTTTTGATCAATTCAACGAGTTCATTCGCGTAGCTCAGACCGCCTTCCGCGACTTTGAATTTTGTTTCTCCCTGCGGCGGGTCACCTCGCAGTGCCATAATGTTCTCAATACCGGCCGCAGCGGCCTGATCCAGCCATGCGTTGAGTTCTTCGCGCGAGGAACCGACGCATGTGAAGTGCGCCATTGCTGTGCGGTTGAAGTCGCCCTGAATTTCTTTGCACCAGCTTAGTGTGCGATCCTGAGTCGACCCGCCAGCGCCGTATGTGCACGACATGAAAGCCGGCTTGTGTTCGACAAGTGTCTGCATGTGGCGACGCAATGCGGCGTCGCCTTCTTCGGTCTTCGGCGGGAAGATTTCGATTGAGACAGCGAAAGGTTGTGAGGAGAAGACTTCAGGAAGTCGCATAGATCTGTCGGCAGAAAGGAGATGTCAAGTGATGCGGCTGGGACGTTTTTTTTTTGTAGCCACAATCATGCGTTTTACGGTTTGAGGCGTGATAGTAGCGTTGAGTTGATGCCTGAGCCTAGACAGATTCTTCGATTGGCCCATTCCTCCTGGAAGTGGCATTACCAGACGACTTGCGATGGCCTCGAATTCCTGCAAAATTCGGCACTTCCGGCAACTTTCGTGATCAACATCGACTGATGAAAGCGATTCATGGCGATTGAGTTCAACTGTCCCTACTGCACTGCGGCGATTCGTGTTCCTGACGAATTTTCTGGCAAGCGCGGAAGTTGTCCCAAGTGCGCGACGAAACTGTTGGTTCCGGATATCGTTCCAAAGAGCGTTGACGAACGTCCCAACGTCGGCATTGAGGCAGGTGTTGAGGCCACCGCGCCAAAAGTTGTGGACGTCGCTGCGCAGGTGCCGGTTGACGCACAGTCTGTTCCACCGGTTTTACAGACGCCGCAGGATGCGTCGCCATCCGTGGCGCGTTCTTTGCGAAAAAAACGCCGCCGTGGAAAGTCAAAAACGGCTGTGGGGATCATCATTCCTGCAATTTGTTTTGTCGCATTTCTTGGCGTGTTGAGTCTCGTGTTTCTTCTGCGTGCTCCGGAATTGAAAGGAACGCTGACCGGAAACCTGGCGGTCGACATGTCTGTTCCAACCGTCAACGTGCCACTAAATGGGCTGCTGCTGACGGCTCCGGAACAGGAAGAAGCCAGTCTCGCGTTTCGCGATCAGTCGGAATCGTTCAGGAGTGTACAAA
>CAYZYB010000461.1:0-4803 GCA_964481505.1 uncultured Planctomycetaceae bacterium
CAACGTTACTCAACCACGCGTCCTGTGGTTTGCGAATGATAAAGTGAACTCGCCCAGGCTGGTCGAGCACCTGAATACCAAGTTGCGTTGTCACGTACGTTCGCCCTTCCGTATCGACAGTTATCCCATCGGCACTGGATTTCAGATCGTCGGTGACATGCAGCCAACCGTAGTGCTGTTTGTGAGTGAGTTTCCCGCCGGGCAGGATGCGGAACGAATAGCAGAAGCGTCCTTTGGTGTCTGATACCGTCAGAGCCGTCTGATCAGGAGACGTCATAATACCGTTGGGCAGCGCGATGCCTTCGTCGGCAACGTTTTTTTTGCCGTCCGCGGTGAAGTGCCAGATTTTCCTGGCCTTCGGTTCCGTCACATAGCCGCTTCCATCCGGCAGAACCACAATGTCGTTCGCGTTGATGTCTTTCAGAAAAATCTCTTTGCTTCCTTCTTTTGTGTACCGCAGCACGTTACCGCTGGCTCCAGCGCAAGCGTAGAGTTTTCCTTTGGGGCCAAACATGAGCCCGTTGGCGCCACCCGTGTCTTTGGCAAAAACTCGCACACTGCCATCTGTTTCGATGATGTGAATCAAGTCATTGGGGATGTCGGTGAATGCAACCTGGCCTGTCGGGCTAACGGCCGGACCTTCTGTGAATTTGTGGCCACTGCTGACCAGTTCCCAGTCTTCGCCGTCGATCAGCAATTCTGTGCGGCGCTGTTTGCCTTCAACGTTTGTGACCGGCGCCGGGTAGTCTCGCCATAGCCATCGCAGGCCTTCCGGAAGCATGGCGGCTCCGTGTTTGTTGTTGTGACCGCCCTGCCCCCAGACGTGCTTCACGTCGTATCCGGAAAACTGCAACGCAGCCAACATGGTTTGATTGGCGTTCCACCAACTGCCGCCATAGATGTCCAGGTCGCTGCTGCCATCCTGCAGAAAAATTCTCAGCGGCTTAGGCTCTGTCTTACGAATCAGAATTGAATACTCATTGCCGCCGCGCAATCCCACGTAAGTGCCGACCGTGCTGAAGACGCGGCGAAACGCATCCGGGCGTTCCCATGCTGCAGTGAAAGCAGCGATCGCCCCGGAACTGCTGCCTGCAATGCAGCGATCATTCGGATCATCACTAAACTTGTAGGTCTTTGCCACTTCCGGAAGCAACTCGTCGGTCAGAAAGCGAGCGTACTGATCACCGAGCCCATCGTATTCGAAACTGCGATTGTAACGTGCCTGGGCTGCATCGTTGGCGGCAGGAACAACGCCTGGTGCGACAAAGATCCCCAGTTGTACGGGAACTTCGCCGCTGTGAATCATGTTGTCCAGAATCGTGGGAAGCTTCCAGCCTTTGGCCTTCCTGTAACCATCCTGGACGATCATCAGGCACGGCGGTTTTGCCGCATCGTATTGAGCAGGAACGTACACCCAATACTCGCGCACCGTGCCTGGGAAAAGTTCACTGCGAAATTCGTGCGGCCCATCCATTTTACCTTTAGGGACATCTTCTTTTTCGATCGCTTCGGGCGGTGTGGGGTAACTTTCCGGTTGCGCGACTGCAGTGTCGACGGCGAGCAACAGGCACACCAAAACGGTAAGGAATAATGGTTTTGGGGGCATTCGGTTTTCCAGTAACTGCAGGAAACGCACCGACAAGAGTAGGGTGACATCCGCTATTTTGCCGATGGGAACAATAACTTAACATTCCGGCTCGGTTTCTACCACGAACCACGGTGTTTTGAATGGCACGGACTGCCGCCAACCTGACGATCACATTGCTGTTGATGGGCCACATTTGTGGTTGCACCATTCGACCACGGTTCGGCCAACAGTCGGGGCCCGTTGCGATAAAGTCGTACGCGGCAGAACATGCTCCCAAAATCGAATTGCCACTGAATAGAAATTCGGCGATCACAACGGTGTCTAATCATCCAGCTGCTCGGGTGTCACTCGTGGATCATCGTCCGGAAATCGAGAAGCTTTATCACCCAGGCACCGATGATCCTCACCACTGGCGTGATGCCATCACGGTACTGCCGATGGAGAGCTATCAGCCAAATGTTGATGAGTTGCTGTCAGATTGTGTCGCTAAAAATCTTCCGGACGATATGCGAGACCGGGAAGTCGTCTGTGAAGTGACGTCTTTTCAGGTTGCTCTGGACGAACGCGATCGTGGTGAAAACGATCTACTGCATGGCTACAGAGGCTGGGAAGACGCACGCCTGAAACGCGAAGAGGAAGAACGCCAACGGGAGCGAGAGGAAGAAGAGTGTCGTCGCCAGCGTACGAAGTTCGGTCACGAAGACGAAGAGGAATCGATGGCGGAGGCAATTGCCGGCCTCATCTTTGAAGCGGCCGTCGTGCAGCCCGTCAAATCGAAGATGACGCGTGACGAGAAAAAAAGGCAACTGGCCGCTCATCCGCAAACGATATCGACGACGCTCACCGAAGGCAAAAAGTCCGGATGGAATTGCCACATCTCCCTTCGACTCAAGGCGCAGTCAACAACGAGCAATCCGCAAGAGCAGTCTTTTGCTGTGGCCGTGCATCGCCCCAAAAACGATTCAACGCCAGTAAAACAACAAATGCAGCAGATCGTCCTGGACGCGATTTCGGAACTGGGGCAAAAGATCGCCGCCGGACACTAAATAGAACCGCGTGGAATTGGGAGCGCGTTGGGCGGCCGGAGTTGGAGTGAGGAACGAGCGAAACCGCGAGGTTTCCTTCGCAGGCTCAGTCCAAGCCTGGCCACCCGCCGGACAATAATGCTCAACAGGACAGGGCGTGAAGTGAGAGAACCATTTACATCCACAGGTCTGTCACGCACAGGTCTGGTTTCCAGTTGCTGTCAGAGTTCCATCGTCGGAAACGGCGACTTGAATTTGGGGTAACGGGGTTTGTGGAGGGCCGGATTTTGGGGTGCCGGTTTGAAGATCGAAGACGCCTTTATGGCAGGGGCAGTGGAGTTCGTTGAGATCTGGTCGAGGGATCACGGGGCACGCGAGGTGGGTGCATTTTTGGCTGAACGCGACGAATTTGCTTTCAGTTAATTTGATCAGCAGGCACGGGGATTTGTGGTCCGGGTAATGAAACAGCAGAGCCTCGCCGTCTGACATATCCGGCAGCTTTTTCTGTAGCACCAGCGGGTCGTGGGGCTCGAATTCTGTTTCTTCGGTGCCGGAGCCTGTGGCAACCTGAAACCCAATCGCGCCGGCGCTCATGGTGACTCCGGCGACAGCGAGTCCTCCCAGGAAGCTTCGACGATTTGCCTGAGCTTCCGTTGCTGTGTCGATTGGAAAGTGCTTTCGCCATTCCGGTTGGTTGCCGAGATCGCGGTTTGGTGTCGTTGAATCTGGAGTCATACCATTTGCTGTAAGAAATTTTGGTGCAAGCGGACTACGAAAACAGGCCAGCCATCATCATGTCTTCGTGTTCGTCTTCGCCCAGATGATCGGTGACCTTGAGCGTCGGTTCTGAATCTTCTTTTGGCACCAGCAGTTGAACTTTGGTGTTGATTTCCTGCTGACCAAACTGAAACTGGTTCAGAGGTTTGGACTGCGGTCGCAGCTTTTCGATTTCTTCCCGCGTTCCGAAGAACAAACACTGGCTGGGACAAACCGATGCGCACATTGGCTTGAGACCTTCAGAAGTGCGGTCGTAGCACATGTCGCACTTCATCATTAATTCGATGCCCGTGACTTCAACTTTGGGTACTCCAAAGGGACATGCGAGTCCGCAGTTGTTGCAGCCGATGCATCGTTCTTTTTTCGCCGATTGAACGATGCCATCTTCCGTTTTCTTGATTGCATCGGCCGGGCAAACTTCTGCACACGTGGGCGAATCGCAGTGCATGCAAATAACGGGAGCCGTCTGCGGCGTTTCGGCTCGGTTTGTGTATTCCAAATGAATCATGGCCGTCCCCTTGTGCGTGTCACATTCCGAACACGCTTGAATACAGGCCTCGCAGCCGATGCAACGACTTGGGTCCATGAAGAATTCCAGATGGGGAGGGATGGTTTTCAAGTTTGTGATTTCAAATGACAGATTTGAGATGCGTATTCGCGATGTGATGAGTTTGTCCGGCGGGTGGCCGGGGTTGGACTGAGCTAGCGAAGGAAACCCCGGGGGTTCCGCTTTCTTTAGTGGACGTTGGCTGTGCGCGGCTCATCACACGGAGTGCGATAGCTACGGAAGAATCTCCAGTTTTGGTTTCGGATGTTGTCGGGGCTGAGCCTCGTTTTCGTAATGTGGTGGTTCGTCCGCCCGAAAGACTCGGCACGCACAGACTTTGAATTCGGGGATTTTTGAAACCGGGTCCTGAGCGGAAACGGTCAGCTTGTTTGCGCTGCGTTTGCCGGGCCAGTGGTACGGCACAAACACGGTGTCCGGGCGAATTGTCTTGACCACCTGAGCCTTCAACGTAATTTCACTGCGACGAGTTTTCACGGTGGTCCATGCACCGTCGATGACGCCAAGCTTTTCCGCCAGTATCGGGTGAATTTCAATCAGCGGTTCGGGGTATTGATCTACCAATGGACCAATGCGTCGCGTTTGTGTTCCGGAAAGAAACTGCGAGACGACTCGGCCAGTCGTCAGGATCACGGGGAATTCGTCGTCCGTCACTTCGGCCGGATCGCGATGTTCGCTGATGTTGAATCGCGCCTTTCCGTCGGGGAAATAAAACGGTCCGGCGCCCTTTGCAACGGGGTTGTCAGATCCGGGTTCGAACAAGCGTCGCGTGCCGGGATGATCGTCGGCGGGGCACGGCCAGAAGACGCCCCCTTGCGCGTCGATCTTTTCGTAAGTGATCCCGGAAT
>CAYZYB010000462.1:0-4799 GCA_964481505.1 uncultured Planctomycetaceae bacterium
ATCCAGTACCCTACCGACGAAGTAGGCATTGATCGGTGTTGCAGATGCTGCCCCGCATTGATTCGTTTGCCAGCATATGGCCTAACAGTGACCCAGTACGAATTTCTGGCCTCCGTACCCCAGGATGCCACGCCGCCAACGCAGCTCCCATCCGAAGCCCGCATGGCATTCCTTCACTCATGGGCCTTTTCGCTTCTTGCGTTCGCAATTCTCGTCGTCTCCGTCTTCGTGACACCAAACGCCCATGGTATTGCCGAAGGGGCAATGTTTTTCAATCGCTGTGTCTTTTCGCCGCCGCTTGTGTAGTTTCTCTCTGCGGGGTCTGTCAGGTCGTTGGTAGTTTGATACATTCGTTCTCCGGCCTCAAAAACAGTGAGGTCTCTGCAATGCGATCACTGCAACAATTTGCAACCAGACTCCATGGTGGCCCTTTGTCACAATGTGCCGAGTCTGGCGAAAAGGCATGAAGCTTTGGAGCGTGAGCCGCTGATTCCAAACGGGTTTCGCTCTCTCAAGTACCATGCTGTGAAGCGTCACGGGACTGCGGTCAACTTACCGCTTTGTCCGCCTGACGATGTTGCCGATGGTGGTTGAAAAATGTACAGCGTGTGGCCTGGGAAAGCAGACTTGAGTTCTTCTGTGCTGGCCGGGCGGCGGCAAACCAGAACGTCTCCTGTTAGGTCAGGCGGGTTGATGACGTAGCTTAGTTGCACGCTGGTTTGTGATTCGTCGATCAGAATCAACGCGGGTTTTTTGATGGACTCGGCCTGAACGGCTTGTTGGAATTCTGCGAAGCGACGACGAGGAAACGAGAGTTCGCTGACAGCTCCTGAAGTTTTTGACATGCCGTTGTACTGCGGAAACACGAACCATCCGGGAAGCAGTCCTGTGGCCACGAAAACAAGCAGCCATGCTGTTGCCAGTGGTCTGCCCATCAAACGCCGCAAAGTATTTTGACAGCGAACAAGCCCCACAGCGGTCAGCATCAGCAGCAGCGGTGCGGTTTCGAAGACATAGTGCCAGTGCATGATGCCATCGTACCAATACGGTATGTGAGCCAGGTGGAGAGTGACGACCGCGGCGGCCAGCAGCCGCAGTTTCGTTCTGTCGAAATCCTCTGTCGATGAATCCGTTCGACCAAGCATCATTGGCAATGTTAACAGCACGCCAAACACGACCGGAGCGACCGCCAATGACCAAACGAGGCTGCCGAGCAATCGTTGCCAGACGTTTTTCGCGGCAAGCTGTGGCGTTAAGTTGGTTGCCCACTGATCGTATTCGTGAACGTCGGGCGGACCGCTGGATGGTTGATCGCCAACTGCGTTGTTGAAACCATAGCGGTGTCGCGGCGTGTATTGATCCGTGTATTCCTGATAGGCCGAACGCTTCCAGGAGCCTGTTGCTTCGTGATTCAGCAGCATCAGGAAGGCGAAACCACTGAGCAGTGGCAGTGCAAAGCCAATCGCCAGTCGGCGAGATTCTTTGTGACGAACCAACTGAATTGCCAACCACATTCCGAACGGCAGACCGTAGCCAGCGGCGGTCATGGGTCGCGCCAACATTGCCAATGTGAGTCCGGTTCCAGCAATGAAGGCGAACTTTAGTTGCCGAGCCGACATCATTCGAAAAAAGGACCACGTGAAGATGCTGAGTGCAAGCAGCGTGGGATGATGGGCCAACAGTAAATTGCTGAACACCGCGATGCCTGGGCTGACTGCAATGAGCAGCCCGCCGACGAATGCCGTTGCGGGCCGCACGACTTGCTGAAGTGCCAGAAAGAAGATTGCCGCCGCGAACGCTCCTGCGAGCCAGTGACCGATGATCGGACTCCCGGCGGCTTCAAACGGAGCGATCCACAGACCGGTCCACGGGAAGTAGCGGCTCACCGTGCGATGTTCGTTGAGTACATGAAACTGATGAAATAAGTCTGGCCGCACTTCCATGCCAGGCCATGACAGTCGTCCGGCGAGAAACGTTCTGGCCTGCAGAAGATAGCTGTATTCATCGTGATACGCCGGTGGTAAGTCGGCAAAGGCGACTTCGAAATCCTGCCACTGTGTTCTGAAAGACACCGTTCGGGATCCAATCTGCCAGCTGCAGCCAAACGAAACGGCAAAGATCAGGGCAGCCATCAGCGTGGAACGAGTTCGGTTAGGAACCTGCGGAGAGACGGCATCGCGAGCCGTAACGTTTGGCTTTCGCAAACCGTTGCGCTGTGCCAACCAAATAGCGACCGGCAGAACAAACAACACGAACCACGGCAGAGTGGTTTCCATATCCCAGAACGTCAGCCAGCCGATGAAGCCGAATCCGCCTTCAAGCAGACGTTGTAGTCGACTGACTTCGAGCAGTGTCAGCGTGGAAAACGCGACGCTCCAAACACACCAGAACCACTTCCGGTGTGAGCGAATTTCGGGGCTGTCAGAATCGTCGGGCATGCAGGACTTTCAGGTGGCGGTACACGCCAATGTGTACGCCCTGCAAGCGGAAAACGCAAACCGAAACTGCAGCGGAGACGGAGTGCGGTGATGGATTCCGGCAGCTCACTTCTTCTAAGGACGGAATTGAGCGAGGCAGTTGGATTTGTGGCGTGTACTTTTGAATACGGAATGCAGAAAATCAGCTTGTTCTGAGAATTTCGCGAGAGCGGGGACGCGAGGACACCGTGTGACTGGCGGCGTACAACCATTCTGCCAGGCTCGCGTTGACTAAAACGTCGATGAGTTTGCTGACGCCGATGCTCCGGGCGAAATGATGCCTGGCGCCACGACGAGGACCGGCTGTGTCGGGACAGGGATTGCGTTTTCTTTATTGCCCCGAACATCAAGTCTCTGTGCGACAGCTTCAACAAGGTGATCGGATCACTCCTCCCCAAAGCACGGTCTCAAAATCTCCCCTGTGTAGGACGCGACAAAATCCGCGTCACCGTACCAACCCGCAGAACGAGCCACGTTTCGGCAACGGACGGCCCGGAACTTGCGCGCTGAGGCCTTTTGCTGACCTAGATTCTTAGTGTTGTGGTCTGGCGTGCGGGGCATCCCACACGGTGGAGTGCTTTAGGAATCAGCGGGCCCTGATTTTCTTTTTATCAACTGAGACGTACTCAAATGCAAAAGCGAAAGAACTTGCTTGTCAATTGGAGGGTGCAGGGGCCGATCCTGATTCGGCTCGTTGTTCATGTTGTCACCTTTGCTGCGGTGCTCCTGTCGCTGGTCATCCTGTGCTGGATCTATCAGCGTAGTGTGATTGAGTCCGCATTCGGACCGAATTCAGAACCGTTGCACGCGTTCTGGTACCGCTTTTTGCCCATTGCTGGCTGCAGTCTGGCTTTGGCGCCTTTTGCAATCCTTGACCTTTTGAGAATAACGAATCGTATCGCGGGGCCAATTCATCGCTTCGAAGAGACGATGAAGGAGTTCGAAGAAACCGGGGTTATGCCAAAAGCCTCACTTCGCGAAAATGATCTGCTGATCGACTTCTGCGGGCGCTTCAATCAGCTTGTGGACGAGATGCACAAGCGATTTCCAGAAACCGCTGCTGAGAGTCAACAAACAACGACGGCGGAAGAATCCTGCGAGCATACTGCCAAAACTGAGGAGTCCGTTTTAGTCTGAGGCTGCGGATTACCACACGTCGATGCCGGAAAAACCTCTCAACTCCAGTGTTGCAACATCTTCACAGCCTGACGAGGCATGTGACCGACGTTTTGCATCAATCACCAGCGCAATCGTGATCTGGTTGCTGACGTCTTTGATGATCGCGTGGTTCGAGTTCACGATCTTCTGGAATCTCCCGCTGTTGTTGTTCGCGATGAACCTCAGCACGTTTGATCAGGTTCTGGTGGTGTGGTCTCTGTGGGCCAGAATACTTCTGGTCACAACGCCAGCCGTCTCGGTCATCGCCTATGCCCATTGGAAAAACTACGGTCGAACGATTCGTGTCGCGGGATGGACCTGGCACTTTTTTGTGCTGACGTGGTTGATTGTTGATTCCGGCCTGCAATGCGTCACCGGTGCCAGTTTGTGGCACTACGTCGACAAGGCGATGGTCACAGAAGACTGGTCATTGGGGGGCGACGTAACGGCCATCACCGAAGGCATTCAGGAAGCTCTTTGGGTCACTGGCATACGCATCACGTTTCTGTTTGTGGTATGCCATTTTGCATTCCGTGCACTATCCAGCACCCAGTTTCGTCACCACCTGAAAAGGCTAACAATCACTGGTGCCGCGCTGTCGGCTGTAATCATCGCCGGTGTTGTGGGAGCCCGCGAATTCGTTCAGCAAAGACCAGCACTCGAACAACTGTACGGCACGATCGCTTTTCCGGCCTGGCTCTTTCACGCTGATCGCGTCGCTCGATATGGAACAGCCGCTTTTGGCGTGGAATGCAGCGAACAATTCGCTGACGTCGCAGCAGATCTTCATCGGCTCACAAAAGCCCCCGCAACGACGAAGAAGCCGCTGGTTCGTTCAACGAAATCAGCTCCGACCGGCAACGCAAACAACATGTTGCGAACGGCGTCATTAGATCACGTCGGTCTGCTTAAAGATTGGGACAAAAGCAGAAGCAGTCAGCCGAATATCGTCGTGCTGTTCACCGAGAGCATTCGACACAACGCTTTCACCGCAGAACACACGCCGCGACTGAACAAATGGGCGAACCGCTGCCTGGTCGCCGATCAGCACTTCACAAATTCCAACTGCTCCGAACTCGGCGCGTTCGCCTGTATGTATGGGCAACTTCCACTTTGCTACGATGACACTCTGGACAGAAAGATCTCGTCCCCACCGTGCGATAT
>CAYZYB010000463.1:0-4799 GCA_964481505.1 uncultured Planctomycetaceae bacterium
CCCCCAGAGACTGTTAAAAGAAGAAAAAAGGATGTGGGAAACCATGAAAGCAGAGGCGCCTCATTGCTTCTCTCTGCGTAATTACCGCATGTGGCCCACTTTAATTCAAGGGACGAAGCCGGATTTGCCCGCGGAGTGTCCCAGATTTCGGTTTGTGAGCTCGTTTACCACTGTTTCCTCCGAAGAAATCTCGTGGCGACTCAGCTTTCTCATCCTGCTGCAAGGCCGTGTCGGATGCGCGCATCGCATTTGGCAGAGTGATGCTACGCCAGCCCGGCCATTTTTCGGCCCGTCCAGAACGCTCCAAGCAGCACAATGATGCCGCCGCCCCACAACGGGTGGCTCCACAACCGCACGCGTTTGATGATGGATTCCGGTTCCGGAAGTGCGGCAATTTTGTCTACCAGGCTGCTGAGCTGCTGCGACGATGTCAATTCGCCGCGCGTGACTTCGGCGATTTCCTTCAGAACGTCAAAACGCGCGGGCTGACCGATTTGTTCTTTTTCGTTGCCCTTGACGGCGATGGTGGTGTCGAGTCGTGAGCCCGTGTCGGCACACGTCGTCACAAATTGGTAACTGCCACCTTCCTGCGGCGTGAATGTTCCGGTAAATAATCCCCACGAATCGTCACCCGCAGGTGCAAGGCGAATAGAATCTGTCTGGCCCGAAGGGGAAACCGTTTGCACGACGACAGAACCTTCTCGCAATGGTTCTCCACTGCTGGTCATAACGTTGGCGTTGAGCGTCAGTACGTTTCCAGCTTCCGGACGGTCGGGCGAATAGAACAGTCGCATCGATTCGCCCTGGGACATGTTTCGTTGATAGGCCATCCAGCGAACAACCTGCCCCCAAAAGCGGTAGTGGTACAGGTCTTCCACCCCTTTTCTCCAGCGCCACGCACCGTCCGTGCCCATGTACAGCACCTTGCCCGTGCCAGCGGTGCGCGTTGCGATCAATGGAATTCTGCCAAAGCGGCCCGATTCATTTCCGTGAACAGCGAGGATCTCTGTGCCGATTTTCGCTCGCTTCACCGCGGCGTACCACTGAAATCCGGGCAGCGAATTCCACACGTTTTCGTTTTCGTTGTCTTCCGGTTCCAGTCGCGTTAACAGACTGCGTCGACCTGCTTCCGTCAGTGCAAATCTGGCTGGGCGCGTTGAACCGATGCCGCGAGGTTCGGCCTGATCGGGAATCACGGGGTACAGTTCTTCGAGTTCAGTGGTCAGCATCGTCGATTGTTTACCGCGAAAGCCGGGCAGAAACACCAGACCGCCCGCGTGACTGCGGACAAGCTGTCGAAGGTGAGTACAGTTCTCCAGGTTCAGCTGATCTGCGGCGACACCCACATCGCCGAGGAATACGACGTCGTACTTAAAGAGCTGCTGTTCACTGGGGAATTCGTCGAGGTATCCACGTCCGCCACCGACACTCTTGATGCCCGGGTGAAACAGCAGGCAATTCACTTCCACTCCCGGGTCGCGTTCCAGCGCATTGCGCAGATAGCGATATTCCCAGCGCGGGTAGGATTCAACGACCAGAACTCTGAGCGCTTCATTTCGAATCGTGATCGGGATCTTCAGTTCATTGTTGTCTGCGATTGTTTCGACGTCGGCAACCGGCATGCTTAGATTGAGATCGTATTCACCAGTGTTGTCGGGCCGCCAGTCGATCGTATCCTGAACCTGGCCCATGCCGGGCAGCAGAACCGTTTTCTCCACATTTGCTCCCTTAGTTCCTTCCAGTGTGATCGTCACGCTGCGATCTTCCGGAAGCCAGCTCACGACGCGAAACGGTATTCGCAGCGTCTTGCCAGTGACTCCAAACGTCGGAGCGTCGGAACTGATCAGTTCGATATCCGGCAGGCGTTCTTCGCTGCCGACACCGGCTGCGAACACAGGAATCTTCCTCATCCGCAAGTCGGTCGCGACGGCGTTGGGAGCGTCGCCCGTGTTCCAGTCGCCATCCGACAGCAGCACGATTCCACGCAGGTTGACGTGACTGTCAGCGACGTACGACAAAGCGTGATTCAGGTCGGTCCCTTTGCTGGCGTTGGTCAGTGTTGACGAAAACGGTTCAAAGATGACTTCCATGCGTTCTGCAACGGGCGCCCACGTTGCCGGTTCAATAGCCGACTGGATGGTCTCGCGACGTGCCGTCGCCTGTTTGGCATCACCATCGGCATCGACCACGTCGCGAGTCTGCATGCTGTCTGATTCGTCGTACAGCACAACGATGGTGGGGCGTTCTTCTGGTTTGACTTCGGTCGTTAGTTCGGGCTGATTCAATGTGAACAGAACGATGGCAATCAGCAGCAGCCGAAACAGTTCGAGCAGCCCCATCGAGCGAGTGAAGCCGCTGCGACGCCAGCTGATCCAGCAGCAAATCGCGGCCGCAATCATGACGACGACGGTGACCAGCGCGGTTGTGGTTGTCCAGTAGAAAGTCATGCTTGCTTTTCCGCAACCTGTTCGGGAACGCACAGCAGCGCTTCTGCCATGAGAGCCAGGATCATGAGGATTAAGAACGTTCGCCACACTTCACTGGCCAGCTGCATGGCTCCGCCGACTTCGTCGTTGATTCTGGTGTACTCAAGTCCTTCGAGGACGTCGTCCAGAATCTCGTCGGATATCACAGAAACGTTGTCCTCTGCTAACGACCGATTCATCGCGAACAGTTTGTCGTCCGCTTTGTACAACCCGGCCGCAATCGGACGATCAGAAACGTAGACCTTGTCGGACAGTTCATCCAGTGGTGTCCATTTGCTGGTGATCGTGTCCGGGAATGTTCCCGCTTCTGCCTGACGTGCTGTTCCCAATGCCGCCGCGCCGCGAGAAAGTGCTCGCTGCGTCATCACGTAAAACGTCACGCCATTGCTGATCAGGTTTGAATCTCTCGTGGTCGGCAAAGTACTGCAGAAGTAGGCGGCACCTCGATCAGTGCCTGCACGAGCCAGCAGAGGCATGCCGTTTTCGAGCTGCCATAGTGACGTCGCCAATTCCACATCCAGATTGCAGGCGCGATAGCACTTAACCTGGCCAACCGGCAGCGGCGAACCACTCAACGCATTCGCCAGCAAATCAGAATCCGTCCGCCACGGCTTGAAGGCGAACTGTTCACCCCTCTCCGGCGTCCGCCATTCTGTCCAGGCGGCGTTAAAGATTTCGTTCGTGTCGGGAGAGTCCGGCGGAAAGAACATCACTGACCGACCGGACAGGACAAAATCTTCCAGCTGTTTGGCGATCAGGTCGCTCGGGATCGGAGCCTGCCAAACAATCATCGCGGCCTCTTCCCACGGAATGGCGTTTGCGGATGCGACGGGCAGAATCTCTGCTTCGTAGATCAAGCTGCGATCTGCGGCCGTTGACGTTGCTACGCGAAACATTTCAGCAGCTTCATCATCATCGGACACGATGATCGTCCTGCGGACGGCTGGTTCGGCGTAAACGAATCGGTAAACGTTATCCGACGGATTCGAATCTCGCGGCAATTCGACACGTCCCCAGCCTTCGCGAGCTTCTTTGTCCAGCGGAATGGCGTGGCCCTTGCGGACGAGCTGGTCGCCTGTAATTTCAAGTTTCAAACGCGAACGTGCTCCATCAATGACGAAGGTCAGTTCCACATCTTCAGGCTCATCGGTGGACGTGGAACGTGTGAGCAAAATGTCCATCACCAGATCCGCTCCATCCAGCGATTCACGCCGATGAACTCCGCTGACACTGACCGACAGATTGTCTTCCGCAACATCGGGGTACGCGAGCAGAAACAGACGGAGTCCTTCGCGGGCTGCCAATTGACGTCGAACAGCTTCCCAACGTCCTGCTGTTGGGTTCCAGTCGTTCTGGCGCAGGTCACTGCAGATCCAGATGTCGGTGCGCCCCGTTTCGTTGGTTTCGATGTATTCGACGACCTGTTGCATGATCGCTGGTGTGTCTGACGTCGTGGACGTGGGCGACGCCTGCGGAAGACTTTCCAGTTCTTCTACCGAACTGATTTCCAGCGGCTGCTGCAATGCGCTGTCGAACAACACCAGCTTCGTTTCGCTTTCGGTACTTTGAATCAGGTCGGTTAGTTTTTTTAACGCTGTCGAACGTTTTGATTCGCTGGTTTGTGGGTTCTGCTCTTCCATGCTGACGGATCGGTCGAGCACCACGATGGTAACTTCCGGAGAATTCGACGCCGTCATGCCCAGCCAGCCACCCGACATCGGACGACTCACGGCAAAGATCAAACCGGCCACTGCCAGCATTCGGGCGAGCATCAACAGGATGTAGCGCAGCCGAGCCATGCCGCGAGCCATTCGTTTGGCTTTCAGCAAAAACATCGTCGCGCCCCACGGCATTGTCTTGTAGCGATTCTGATTGATCAGATGAATCAGAATCGGCAGCGCGATCAGCGGCAGCGCAAACAGCATTGCGGGCTGGAGAAAATTCATGACTACCGTTTCCTCGCGAGCAGGAAACGAGTGAGTGGTTCGGCGTAGTGTTCTTCGATGCTGACGCGATGATAGTCGACCGCCGAATCGCGAACGATACCTTTCAGCTCAGCCATGTAGTCCTGCACCGCCTGTCGATACTGTTTGGCGATCGTCGTGGGATCGACAAGCATCGGCGCCGCGCCTTCAAGGTCTATGAATTTGACCGGACGATCGAATTCGAAGTCGATTTCGCTTTGTTCCATCAAATGAAAGACAGCGACATCATGCTTGCGAAACCGCAGATGCTGAAAACAGCTGCGCAGCGATTCCGGATCCATAAACAGGTCGGAAATAATCACCACCAACGCTCGCTGACCGACCTTTT
>CAYZYB010000464.1:0-4792 GCA_964481505.1 uncultured Planctomycetaceae bacterium
GTTGTTAGTCAGCCCCAGCGTGATGCTTGTGCTTTCACCGGCTCCAAAGCTGCCCGACAGACTGATCGTATAAGTCGCGTCACTGCCTTCGTTCACGGTGCTCGGGCCTGTGATAGCCCACACAGCATTGTCGTTGTCAGTGATGTCGATGCTCGCTGTATCGGTGGATCCAACACTGATCTGCGGGTCGCCGCTGGCGATTGACACGAGCGACACACTGACGTTTTCTGTGCCTTCAATAAGACCATCATCGATAACGAGTACATTGATTGTTGCGGTTGTTTGACCAGCGAGAATTGTCACGGTGCCGTTAGTCAGCGAATGGTCGCCCGCGTTGGCGGTTCCTGCGACGGTGAAGTTGATCACCGTGTCAGTTGATGACGGATTCGTCATCGTAACAGTGAACAGACCGTCAATCGGTCCGGTTTCGTCGCCGTTTGTGGTGGCCGCGATCGTGACGTCGGCCGTGTCAGAGTCGTCGTTGATGACAGTGTTGACGGACGCATTGCCGAGTGACACGGCGATGCCGGTTGTTGTCGTCGGTATCGCAATGGTGACGTCGTAGTCTTCGTTGGCTTCGACGGTGTTGTCCTGAATCGCCGTAATGCCGAAGACGATATCAGGCATCGTTGAACCATCAGTCGCGCTGGTGAACGTTAGCACGTTACCAACGAGCGACACGTCGGTGCGCCCGGCAATGGCAGAAGCAACTTCGGCCAACAATCCATCATGATCGCCTGCGGCCGTCGTGTTGTCTGTCAGGCCCAGTGTTATGCTTGTGCTTTCACCGGCTCCGAAGTTGCCCGAAAGGCTGACCGTGTAGGTGGCGTCGCTGCCCTCGTTGACGGTGGACGGGCCAGCGATCGACCATTCTCCACTATCGTTGTCGGTGATGTCGATGCTTGCTGTATCGGTAGTTCCAACACTGATCTGTGGATCGCTGCTGGCAATTGATGTCAGCGTAATTGATACGTTCTCGGTACCTTCGATTAAGCCATCGTCGATGACTGGCACTGTGATGGTTGCGGTTGTTTGCCCAGCGAGAATCGTGACAGTGCCGTTAGCCAGTGTATGATCGCTGCTGTTGGATGTTCCTGCGACGGTGTAGTTGATCACCGTATCGGTTGATGACGGATTCGTCATCGTAACAGTGAACAAACCATCAACCGGGTCGGTTTCATCGCCGTTGGTTGTGGCCGCGATCGTGACTTCAGCCGTATCGGCGTCGTCGTTGATGACGGTGTTGACGGACGCATTGCCAAGGGACACGGCGATTCCGGTAGTAGTCGCTGGTGCCGTAATGGTGACGTCGTAGTCTTCGTTGGCTTCGACGGTGTTGTCCTGAATCGCTGTGATGCTGAAGACGACGTCAGGCATCGTTGAACCATCAGTCGCGCTGGTGAACGTTAGCACGTTGCCAACCAGTGCCACGTCGGTGCGCCCGGCGATGGCAGAAGCGACTTCCGCCAACAGTGCGTCGTGATCGCTGGGAGCGGTGGTATTGTCGGTGAGCCCAAGCGTGATGCTTGTGCTTTCACCAGCTCCGAAGCTGCCCGACAGACTGATCGTGTAGGTGGCATCACTACCTTCGTTCACGGCGTTTGGGCCTGCGATTGCCCACACGGCATTGTCGTTGTCGGTGATGTCGATACTGGCTGTGTCGGTGGATCCAACACTGATCTGTGGATCAGCGCTGGCAATTGATGCGAGTAAAACACTTACGTTTTCAACACCTTCAATGAGGCCATCATCGATAACCGGCACGTCGATGGTTGCGGTTGTTTGACCAGCAAGAATTGTCACGGTGCCGTTCACGAGCGAATGGTCGCCCGCGTTGGCGGTTCCTGCGACAGTGTAGTTGATAACAGTGTCTGTCGATGACGGATTGGTCATCGTGACCGTGAAGAGGCCATCAATGGGGCCGGTTTCGTCGCCATTTGTTGTGGCGGCGATGGTGACTTCGGCCGTATCGGCATCGTCATTGATCACCGTGTTCACCGAAGCGTTTCCGAGTGACACGGAGATGCCGGTTGAGGTGGCTGGTGTTGCAATGGTGACGTCGTAATCTTCGTTGGCTTCGACGGTGTTGTCCTGAATCGCTGTGATGTCGAAGACAATATCAGGCATCACTGAACCATCAGTCGCGCTGGTGAACGTCAGCACGTTGCCGACAATTGTCACGTCAGAGCGTCCGGCGATGGCAGAAGCGACTTCCGCCAACAGTGCGTCGTGATCGCCGGTGCCGGTGGTGTTGTCGGTCAGTCCGAGCGTGATGCTTGTGCTTTCACCGGCTCCAAAGTTGCCAGAAAGACTGATGGTGTAGGTGGCGTCGTTGCCTTCGTTGACCACCGATGGACCGGCGATCGACCACTGAGCGGCGTCGTTGTCCGCGATGTCGATGCTGGCAGTGTCGGCGGCACCAATGGTAATCTGAGGATCAGCGCTGGCGATTGATGCGAGTGTAACACTGACGTTCTCAACACCTTCGATGAGGCTGTCATCTATGACCGGAACGGTGATAGTTGCCGATGTTTGCCCGGCAGGAATCGTGACGGTGCTGTTAACCAGTGTATGGTCGCTGCTGTTGGATGTTCCTGCGACAGTGTAGTTGATCACCGTGTCTGTCGATGACGGATTTGTCATCGTGACCGTGAAGAGACCATCAATGGGGCCGGTTTCGTCGCCATTTGTTGTGGCGGCGATGGTGACTTCGGCCGTATCGGCATCGTCATTGATCACCGTGTTCACCGAAGCGTTTCCGAGTGACACGGAGATGCCGGTTGAGGTGGCTGGTGTTGCAATGGTGACGTCGTAATCTTCGTTGGCTTCGACGGTGTTGTCCTGAATCGCTGTGATGTCGAAGACAATATCAGGCATCACTGAACCATCAGCTGCACTGGTGAACGTCAGTACGTTACCAACGAGTGACACGTCGGTGCGTCCGGCGATGGCA
Organism: uncultured Planctomycetaceae bacterium; assembly: GCA_964481505.1. GTDB lineage: Bacteria > Planctomycetota > Planctomycetia > Planctomycetales > Planctomycetaceae > Fuerstiella. Next base: position 2,954 of record CAYZYB010000464.1, read on the forward strand.
GAAGCGACTTCCGCCAACAGTGCGTCGTGATCGCCCGCGGCGGTGGTATTGTCTGTCAACCCCAGCGTGATGCTTGTGCTTTCACCGGCTCCAAAGCTGCCCGACAGACTAATCGTGTAGGTCGCATCGTTGCCTTCATTGACCGTCGACGGACCGGCGATGGACCACTGAGCGGCATCGTTGTCGGTGATATCGATGCTGGCTGTGTCGGTGGATCCAACACTGATCTGTGGATCGCCGCTGGCGATTGATGCGAGTGTAACACTGACGTTTTCAACACCTTCGATCAGGCCATCGTCGATGATTGGTACGTTGATAGTTGCGGATGTTTGCCCGGCAGTAATTGTTACGGTGCCGTTGACCAGCGAATGGTCGCTAGCGTTGGCCGTTCCTGCGACGGTGTAGTTGATAACCGTGTCGGTCGACGATGGGTTGGACATCGTGATGGTGAAGACTCCATTCACCGGGCCGGTTTCGTCGCCGTTTGTGGTCGCGGCGATCGTGACTTCAGCCGTGTCGGCGTCGTCATTGATGACGGTGTTAATGGAAGCGTTGCCCAGAGACACCGCGATGCCGGTCGTTGTGGTCGGCGTCGCAATGGTCACGTCGAAGTCTTCATTCGCTTCAACCGTGTTATCCTGCAACGCAGTAATGTTGATGACGAGATCCGCGAACGTGCTGTTATCGGCGGGACTGGTAAACGTCAGGACATTGCCAACCAGCGCAAGATCTGTTCGGCCGCTGGCAGTGATCGTGGCCTGAACTTCTGCAAGCAAAGCGTCGTGGTCGCCGGCAGCGGTTGTGTTGTCGGTCAGACTGAGCGTAATGCTGGTGCTTTCACCGGCTCCATAATTTCCGGAGAGGCTAATTGTATAGGCCGCGTCACTGCCTTCGTTGACGGTTGACGGGCCGGCGATGGACCATTCACCGGAGTCGTTATCGGTAATATCGATACTGGCGGTGTCGGTGGTTCCGATAGAAATCTGAGCATCACCAGATGCGATCGAATTGAGTTCGACGCTGATGTTTTCTGTGCCTTCAATCAGACCGTCGTCGATGACGGGAACGTCGATCGTGGCAGACGTTTGTCCGGCAAGGATCGTGACAGTGCCGCTGACGAGCGAATGGTCGCTCGTGTTTGAAGTTCCGGCGACCGTGTAGTTGATCACCGTGTCTGTTGATGACGGATTGGTCATCGTAACGGTGAACAGTCCATCGACGGGGCCGGTTTCGTTGCCCTGCGTTGTGGCGGCGATGGTGACTTCGGCCGTATCCGCGTCGTCGATGATGACGGTGTTGACCGTAGCAGTGCCGAGTGAAACGCTGATTCCGGTTGAAGTCATCGGCGCCGCGAGTGTGACGTCGTAATCTTCGTTGGCTTCGAGTGTGCTGTCCTGAATCGCTGTCAGATCGACGACGATGTCGGCCATCTGACTGTTGTCAGCCGCGCTGGTGAAGGTCAGCACGTTGCCGACGATCGCAACATCTGTTCGGCCGGCGATGGCGGTGGCGATTTCCGTTAGCAACACATCGCGATCACCTGCGCTGGTGGTGTTGTCAGAAAAACCGAGCGTAATGCTGGTGGATTCGCCGTTACCGTAGTTTCCGGAAAGACTGATTGTATAACTGGCGTCGCTGCCTTCGTTGACAGTTGCCGGTCCGGCGATCGACCATTCGCCACTGTCGTTGTCGGTGATTGTTGTCGTCACTTCGTCGACGTTGGTGTCGTGACTGACGTTGGCTCCAGTGGTTGACGTTGGGTTTGAAATGGTCAGCGTGTAGTTTTCATTTCCTTCAATCAGAGAATCATCCTGCGCGAGAATGTTGATTGTCAGAGGT
>CAYZYB010000465.1:0-4791 GCA_964481505.1 uncultured Planctomycetaceae bacterium
CGGGCACCTGGCATTTACACTACAATTCGATGTGGAAATCTATCAGACTATAAGACACCTCCCAACCAATTCATTTTTCAGGTGTCCCCATGTCCGTTTCAGTGGTAATCCGCGACGAAGAAGTGACTGGAAAGACGGTCAATGAGTTCAGCCTTGAGTTCCTGACCGAACGTGTAACGGTTCATGAATTGATTCGCAGTCGAGTGTTCCAGGAAGTCAAGGACCACAACGCGAAACAGAATCAGACTGAGTTTCGTGGACTGGTTCAGCCCACAGATGCAGAACAAACGCTGACCGGTTTTCGTCTGAAAAAGGCTCGGCAAATTGACTGGAAACCGCAATTTGAAAGGGTCATTGAAGCGTTTACTAACAATCAGATTCTGATTCTGGTGAACGACCAGCAGGCCGAATCGCTCGACGACGAAATCGAAGTGCGAACAAATACTTCCGTCACATTCCTGCGACTCACTTTGCTTGTGGGAGGATGAAGACGTGTCGGGAAAGAAAAAACAGGAACAGTTTGACGTTTCACAGGTGCTTGACGGCTTCAACGCTGACTTTGACGACGAGTTGCTGGCCGAACACAGCAAGACCTTCCGGCCATTCGTCGAAGCCAATGACAAGGGCCGATACGGTTCCCACTACGGAAGTAAGTTGAAAGATCTGGACGGCGGGAAAGAGCTCGCTGCGCGAAAACCCGAACAGTTGGCGTCTCTCGTGGGATCGCTTGTCTATCACCTCGACCGAATTGACCGCATCGCACGGAAATTCCGTGCACTCGACCCCGGAAATATTAACGTCCATCATGTAAAAGGCTGGTACGCAATCTGGGGACCTCGGTCAATTCTGATGATTTCACTGCGTGACATTCTGCGCAAGAAACTACCGCTCGCCGATGCACAGATTATGCTAATCGCCAACTGGGTTGCTGCTGCGGACAATGTCAATAAGCACACTTACCCGCTAAGTGGCATTGTAAAGGCAATGGAAAATGCGAATTCTACGGGCCCATTAGAGGGCGACGCGCGGACAAGCGTCGAAAAGATGCTCGCAAACATCAAACGCGAGTGGGATCAAAAGTCATTGCGTACCTTTGTAGAACGGCTTGAAGCAGTGCTCGGAACGGCTCCAGAGGTTCCATTGGAACCCGGCGAAGCGTGGTCCGATGCGGCTCTTGCTGACCTGGAGGCCATACAGCCAGAGAAACAAGCGGCCGTAATCGAACTACTGAACCACTGTCAAAGTGCTTCCCAGGGAAAACCATCGGCAAAGTGGTTGAAGACCGCTGAGTCTCTGATGGAGGCGGTCGGAGACGATTTGGTCACAGAGTACCTGACTCGCTGGTTTCCATTGGTGGACAAGCCGCGGACCAATGTGATTGAGTCTTGGTCGGAATGGGTTCCTAATCCCAATCTAATGATCTCTGACGTGCATGCCGACATTCTGAAAGGACTTGTCTGGTGCAGTAGCCTGCTGGACGGCTCAACGATCGCCCGAGTGTTGACCACGCTGGCGATTACCGCGTACCGCAAAGTCCCCGGCATCGGTCCGCGGGCCGTCAGGATTGGCAATGCCTGCGTCTATTCGCTGGGGGCAATTCCGGGAATGGAGGGAGTGGCCCAACTGGCGATCCTGAAAGTTCGAGTAAAATTTGGGACTGCTCAGAAAGGAATTGAAAAGGCTCTGATCGCAACAGCCGAACGGGTTGGCATCCCGCGGGAGGAATTGGAGGAAATGTCAGTTCCTGCGTATGGATTGCCCGATGTGGGAGTCCGCACAGAATTGCTTGGGGACTTCACCGCAAAGCTGGTGGTGTCCGGTCGCAAGCCGGAACTGCAGTGGTTCAAGTCGGATGGAAAGCAACAAAAATCAGTGCCAGCTGCGGTGAAGGCCAACTTTGCGGACGACCTAAAGGAGCTGAAACAAGTGGCCAAAGACATCGAAAAGATGCTGCCAGCTCAGGTCGCTCGAATCGAACAGGTCTACCTGCAGCAGAAACAGTGGACACATGATGTCTGGGCCGAACGTTATCTCAATCATCCGCTAATCGGGACACTTGCGCGCCGGCTGATCTGGAACTTCCAACTGGGGGAGAAGCATGTTTCCGCTATTTGGACTTCGGATGGTTTCGTCGATTCGAAAAATGAAGCTGTGGATGTATCGGGGAAGGGCACGACTGTTCGGCTTTGGCATCCGTTGGACGAAAACGACGTCGACAAGCTCACAGCGTGGCGAGACTGGCTGCACGAACATGAGGTTCAGCAGCCCTTTAAACAGGCCTACCGTGAGGTCTATCTGCTGACTGATGCAGAACGAAACACGCAGGTGTACTCCAATCGTTTTGCTGCTCACGTGCTCAAGCAGCATCAGTTCAACGCACTCTGCGGAGCGCGCGGATGGAAGAACACACTTCGACTGCTGGTTGATGACAACTTCCCACCTACGCGCCTCCAACTAACGTCATGGAATCTGCGAGCTGAGTTTTGGGTGGAAGGAGCAGGGGAAGATTATGGTACGGACACCAACGAAACCGGAACCTTCTACTACTTGACCACCGATCAGGTGAGATTCTATAGGTCTGACGCTGCGACCAACTGGGCTCACGCAAGCGGCGGCGGCTACGGATCCGCGGGTACGGACCGCGTTGACAACCAGCCCCTTGCATTGGAACAGATTCCCGCACTTGCGTTTTCGGAAGTCATGCGAGATGTCGACCTCTTCGTCGGCGTTGCAAGTGTCGGAAACGATCCCAATTGGAACGACGGTGGTCCGGAAGGTCGATACCGCGATTACTGGCATTCTTATTCCTTCGGAGAACTGGGGGCAACAGCCGCAACGCGCAAGACCGTCCTTGAGCGTTTGATTCCTCGCCTGAAGATCGCTGATCGCTGTTCATTTGAAGATCGATTTCTCATCGTTCGGGGGGATGTGCGCACCTACCGCATTCACCTCGGTTCCGGCAACATTCTGGTGGAGCCGTATGACGAATACCTTTGTATCGTTCCAAAACAGTCTGCTGGTAAGAGCTCCGGTGGTCTGTTTCTACCCTTTGAAGGTGATGGCACGATGTCCATCATCTTAAGCAAAGCGCTGTTGCTGGCAGACGACACAAAGATCAAAGATGCAACGATTTTGAGTCAGATCAAACGGTGAACAACGAAAACAACCCGCTCGATGATCTGAACGGGCTTCGGAGGTTTTCTTGTTTGGCTGACTTAGAACGATACCGCAGCAACCTGCGTCATCTGCACGACACCTTCCAGTGTCTGGCTTCCGTCGGTGGACAGGAGAGTCATTTTCAGAACTCCGCCGGATGTTGCGACAGCCTGCTGCATGGCGGCTTCGTCTAACATGTCGATTCCGTTGCAGTTGATCAGAACCATTCCCGGTTGCAGGCCAACCTGTTCGGCTGGTGAGCCTGGTTCGACAGTGTCGATTCCGATTCCTTTGCCCGGCAACAGAATTCCCTTCATTCCCAGGTACCACTGTACTGGCTGAGCCTGAACACCGGCGTGGACAATCGGAGCACTTGTGATGTGGTGCCAGTTGCAGACAACAACTTCGTGCTGGTGAGAGTGAGCGATGGGAGCACAGTAGTTGTTCCACCACTGGCAAACAGCAGGTCGGTGCTGGCACCAGTGATTGTTGTGAAAGTTCTTGTGGATCAGATGCTTCGCAATGCCCTGCCAGTTGTTGTGCTTCGTTGTGTGCTGATTCTTATGCTGTGAAGTGTGATGGCCGCCCAGCCCCCATTGACCAAGCTTGATCTGCATTTTGGAGCCATTCAACTTAGAATTGCTTGTGCTGTTGCTGATCCATGGACGCTTAATGTCTTTGGTGTCGACTTTGTGGTTGTTGTTCCAGTTAAGTCCGTCCTTTGTGTTGTTGGTGAACTTATGGCCAATCTTGCTGCTTGAGTTGCTGCCGAATGTGAGGCCGCCTCGAGTGTGATTCTTACCCGAATTGAAGCTGCCGTGATTCTGCAGACCCTTGCCGCTTGTGTTGGTCGTCTTTGATGAATTGCCCCTGGGCGAGAAACCGCCGTATGTCTGACTTCCGCGGCTTGTTGAGCTGGTCCGGTGCGACGATTTGCTGCCACCGGAAAACGCACCAAAACTGCGGCTTGAACCACGTCCGGAAGGTGATGACGAGCGTGAATTCCCTCCCGATTTGCCGCCGAATTTGAATTGAGCGTGAGATTCTGCCTGACTGAATGCCAGGACGATTGTGATGACCAAAAGCAGTGTGTTGATTGAGCGTTTCATGAGAATCTCCCGCGTTTTTCGTGTTTTCGACTGGGGTATGAATACCTCAGCGAAAACACGGCCGCCTTGTTACAGACGATTCGGGAGAAATTTAGGCGCGCCGCACGGCTATTGCGAGGTGCCACACGCCTGGCGTGCGCATGGCAGTTCTGAAATTGAACAGATCAGGGCGGACTTCCGCTTCGGAGCTTCGCATGGGATCAAATGGCTTCGACACTTTTCATCCGCCTGGTCGGTAACCTGGCAGCGCAACGTTCGCACCATCAACAGTTCTAAGGTGCCAGGATGTGTTTGCCGTTTTCGAATTGTCGATGGCACGCATTGCAATTGTTGAGCATGGCTTTGTAAGACGCGGTCGCTTTGCCGAAGTCTTTCGCTCGAGCTGCCTGATACAGTGCAGCACCATCGGTGCGTGAGGCTGCTGCATGTTTTGCCCAATCGGCCGCGTCTTCATCCGGAATGCGCGCGAACAGCAGGTTGCAGCTTTCGGCAAGAATCAAGGCGTCCGATTTAATCGCCTTCCAGC
>CAYZYB010000466.1:0-4787 GCA_964481505.1 uncultured Planctomycetaceae bacterium
CCTGGAGGCTCTATAGTTTGAGGGGGGGGAGTCAGCAGTAATGCGGGGGGGAGCTCCCAATCTCGAAAAGCTCCAAAAGTTACGCGTTGGCCTCGAGCCATTCCTGGACAACGACGCGTCGCCGATCGGCGGGCAACTGGCTTCAAAGCTTGTTGGTCCTCTGAAGATACTGCTTGCGCACGTACCTACTGAATCCGAGCATCACCGACTTCCTGGAGACGCACGTCTACTGCATGTAGGCCGCCAGCTGGAAGACGGACTAAACGAGTTCATTGGAAAGCCTCCGAATTCGGACGACGATCTTGTCGACGACGAGCTTGATGTGCCGCTGATCCAGAAGTGGAAACGCCGCCGACGTGCGTTAAAAAATGCTCCCGCGACAACGCGAGAGCTTGGCTGGCTCCACCGGCTGACCCTTGAGATTCTTCTGGCAAAGGCGGCATCGCCTGCGGAAGCCTCTGTTGACGCAGCCCCTCAAGTGCCAAGTTCTTCCAACAACTCTATGGAAGCAGCCAACTCGATAGCCGGATTGTCAGGACCACGAAATTGGATGCAGCGATGGCATTCAACGATCTTGCGCCCCGAAGAGAATGAAAGTGAGACCAGGAAGGAGTTCAGCCTGGTGGGTGACTCACGGTTGTCACTGCTGCGTCATACTTCTAGGCGGCTGGCCTTTGAAGTGACGAATGACGTCTTCATTCCCAAATCGGATCGGGAAAAACTAGGGATTCATTTCCGAGTAGATCCACTCGGCGGCATGCTCGCGGCGGAAGTTCATCACCGACGTCAGGATGTGAGCAGCGGCAGCCCAATCTTCACACAAATGTTCCTTTCGAAAGTTGCGCTGCAGATGCAAATTCTTATTCAGGATCGCGAAGATCGTGACGCATTGGGCATTTGGCAAACTGACGAAGACAAACAGACTTTCACAATTCGTGAGGACGAAATCGGGGAAGTGGAGGCAATTGCCCCGTTCCCTAACGCATTTGATCCTGATTCGTCGCAGGTGCTTGAGCGAGAAGTCGTCTGGGCGAAGAGGGGACGGACCGGACAAGTGTCGTTCGCCTCGTGGTTTCACGAACGAAATGAACTAAGAGTTTGGGAGAATGATCTCGTCGATTCGCATAGCCGAGCCCAGAAACTGACTCAACTTGCACCGACTGATCGAGCCCTCTTTATGCGACCTCTCCTCCAGCACCGCGGTGTTTCGATCGTTGACGATGAAGGAGCGATACGATTTCTCGACCTGACTGACAATTCCGGCGCGGACGAGCTGATTGAGATCATCGACAGAACTTCACTCAAGAATGCTGGGCACGAAGGTCTTGTCACATCCATGGTATGGGGAAAGAAGGACGTGGCGTGGATCAGCGGAGAAGAGTGTTTTCTGATCCTGGAGGCGGATGCAAATCACGACGCTATTGAGGTCGCCCGACTCGACTTTCTTGGAAAACCAATCAAAGGCGAAATCGCTGCTATCGACTTCAGTTCTCAACATCTTGTCATCGCGGAGGAACATGATAACGAGAACTTCTTGTCAGTACGTGAGCTAGAAGAATCGACTGATGCGAACGAATTCCAGAGGTTTAAGTTAGATAAGAACCACGTGCGTGGCAAGATTAGTGGGCTGTCAATCATGAACGGTACGCCAGCAACTAACAAAGTAGTAGTGATTGCGACTACCGACAATGGAACGTCAGCCCTGAACTTCATTCCGAACGTTACTAAGCGAACGGATTCTCCAGTCACGGATACGACAATTTCACCTATCGTAGAGGCGATCCCAAAGATACAGGATGGTGGCATCCGAATCGCGCTTGACGTCGCCCAGGTTGATCAACTGGTGGCGATTGGGGAATCTTGCGCAGTAAGGGCTGAGGGCCGTGTGTTTCTTATTACTCCTTCTTTTACAGGAGACGCAGAGTCAATTAAGGAGCTGGACACTGGTGACCTCCGTCCGCTGGAGATTCAACTTTTCAATCGGGTTTCTACCGACAATAACCGCCGAGGTGACCTGATAATCCGTGGTCCCGCATCACAGACTCGGCTAACGGCAACTCTAAATTATTCATCGAAAAAGGATGTCGGGCCGAGGCTTGCACTGACTGGGAAACTCGTAGTTCAAAACGATGTCCATTTTCGTGAAGAGATTGAGACTGATCTCCGCGATTGCACTCATCGTATTGACCTGTTCGTCGATCGTGCAGAGGTGCCGGTCGACTTGCTTGTTGGTGGTCCCGGCAAACAGGACTGGGCATTGGCAGGGGTGGCCAGACATGTGTTCCGTTTCTCTGACGGTGCGGAGCGTTCGTGGCAGACTCCCCAATTCGTTCGACTGACAACAATTCGCAGGATCGCCCCGCTGATTGGTCTTGAGCTAACCGCCGACCAAGACGAACGTCACGGTGACACACTGGCAATGGACGCGTCAGGTGTTTTCTGGACTCAGGAATCATCCTCAGGAAATCGGCGATCGCGGCAGGGTGCCGGGCGCATTCATAGCCGGGAAATCGACCTGCGAATGCACCCCAAGCCGCCGGGAAAATTCGATCTTGATCGTTCGTTGCGATTGCGTTTGCCGTTTATTGCGAGCATCGCCTTCCATCGACTTGGAATGCAGAACATGCTGCCGCGGCCAAAAATTACTGTACCTTCGAAATCTACACAAAAAGGCAACAAAGACGGGAAGGGAACGCAGTGGGCCTCCATGCAGCCGAAGCTGGTAAGTCTGGCTGTGCGCGGTGTAGCGGCTGAGCCTGATTTGGAAGAGCCAGCCTCCGTTGCATTTCATCGCCGTAGCGTTGAAGCGCAATGGCTTGCTGGACGCTTTCTCCGCTACTCCCTGTCACCCGAGCCAATATTACGTCATCGGATTGCACCTCCTTTCAACGACAAGCTCCCAGCGGAGAAGTTTCCCGCTGACCTTTCGGCCGGTGGCTTTGAGACTCCGCCGGTTTTGTGGCCTGGTTTTGAAGAAAACGGAGTCTGGCCCGAGAAAATTGAAGAACTCACCGCATTGAAAGAACAGTTTGCTGATGCTTCAAGGGTAGATGCAGCCGGAAGACTTCGTGGTGACCGGGTGTCTCTACGAGCGGCGACGCTTGTCAACAAATCAGTCGAAGAGTTCGCGTCAGATTCACTTACTGGCCCCGTGCTGGTTGAGTTTCCTTTCGAGGTCACTGCCATGAACGTCCTCCCGGAACTCTCCTTACAGACCGCCCAACCGTTGACCGTTGATCTTCAATTGATCGTCTACTCGAACGGACAGCTAATCCAGTTGGCCAAGGAGACTGTTGCGACGGGAGCGGATCACCACGAGGACATAGCGTGGGCTCGACGCGAGTTGCTCGCTCGAGAACGCCGAGACGAAGCGTTCATCGTTCGTGACTTTCGAGAAATCACCGCAATACCCTCATCAGCAGAAGTTGGTATACAAGAGCTGCCCGCTGCAGAATCGCGGTCGAAGTTGGAGAACGATCCGCCAACAATTGATCCGCGTATGGTTCTGGTAGCGGAAGGGGGAGTGGCGGCAGATGACTCTCTTGATGTATTCGCATTCAATGCTACCCCTATCAGTCTCGGTGGGAAGGCGGCACCGGTAGCTGCGACACGTTGGCAATCTGCCAGAACTGGAGCTGCGAAATTTGGCATAGGCGAGTCATTTCGTCGTCTTCGACCAGCACGATCATTCACAAGTTCACCGGAAAGTTACGTCACTAACGAAGTCGTTCCGTTCGCCATGTCCGTTGCCAACCTGCCGAAGTCATTCCCATTTCCTCGTCCAGCCTTCCTGTTCCCCAATAGTCCTGCAGCGTCCGTTCCCAGCGTTTCCGAGTTATCAGACGCAGCCAGTCCGCCGGTTTGGGAGCGAATAATCTGGTCTGCGCGGCCGGGTGAGGAAACAATTTCGGTTGAACGTTTTGACGGCGTTACACGAATCGATGTTTCGCCACCCGAAGAAGGGGATAAGTTGGCATTGCGTCTAGCAACTGAACAGGCAACTTGTTTGCGACGCGCGAGAGCTGCCGTCTCGACATCAGCATCCGTCAGACTGTCCGGAATTACGGACCACCTCGGAGGGACGCCTTGGAGGCAATCTCTGAGGGAAGTGTCTATGAACCTTGAGCAGCGTCTCGTGGAGACAAGCCCCCCACAGGACAAACCGTCCCTTGTACTTGTGACCGACAGTACGATTCACCAGTCCGTCGAAGGAAACGGTCCGAATCCATCGCCAGCAATCGTTGCTAACGAAATTGAGCAATTAGCTCGAATTGCACTTTTCGCATTCAACTCTGAGGGCACTGCTATTACGCCGCCCAACGATAACAGTGTGTGGGTTGTCCGCCACAAAACCGAAGGAGCCGACGAAACCTTGTCCTCAGTTGAGGCGACGAAGAATCCTGCGAATGAAGCAGAGACGATCATGGTCGTGCTTCCATCAGCGGAACCGCCAATTCGGTTACAGGGGATTACTGAATGGACCCTCTCTAATCGCCCCGAAAAAAATCTCTCTCTCATCCTAACGCACTGGGATCGCGGCGATACGGAATCTGAATGGAAACCAGATGACGTTTGCAGCGTCGATTTATCAATCGTCGCTGCTGGCAGTCGGATTGAACCACTTAAGTCCGTGATCGCCCTGCTTGCCTCGCCGCAGGAAGATAGAAATAACGTAACACTCATTGGCTACGACCATCTAGCGCCAGAACAATTCTCTCCAATAGAGCCATTTGCAACTGCGAATAACGACAACGGCGGACCCATCTACGAATGGGTTCGTCGGGCGC
>CAYZYB010000467.1:0-4777 GCA_964481505.1 uncultured Planctomycetaceae bacterium
GAAGAACGACATCCACCTGAACGGGCCATCATCCTGTTTCGAAAAATGGCGCATTGGTATCTTAAGGGAATGCGGATCCGCAAAAAGCTCCGCGGCGATTTTCAAAAAATCAAAACGCGGTCAGAATTCGTCGCGGCCATTGAGAAAATTCGCGAAGAGGGACCGGTCAACGGCAATCGCAGCGGGGTACTCGCCGATTGCCACATTCCTGTACCCAGCGGCCCGGTTTCGAAGTGGTAGCGATGATCCAGAGGAAGTTGTTTGGCCGAAACCTTCTGACCAGGCCATTCGGTCTGGAGATTGGCACGTATTGAACCCACCGAAGTAGGAGTTACTGTAGAAAGTTCTGGCAAATTTGCGGCAACGTTGCCTGGATGAACTCGATCGTGTAAGTAGTCGTCATACGGAGACGATTGGTGCCTGTTTCGAAGATGAGTAGACACTTTCGCAACCAACGGCAGAGTCTGCTGATCGCCAGCAACCTTGTGTTCAACGACTGGAGCCAGATGTTCCAGGGCGAACGCATGACGACCGCCCTGCTGGACCGGCTGACTCATCATTCTAAGATCTTTGAAATGAACGGCGAGAGCTTTCGATCCGAAGAATCGATGAAACAAAAGAAGCAGTCCGGAGAACAAAACTGACGGCAGCTCAGCAGAGCCAAACGACGAAAAACGAAGACGCCCTCGCTCGTCAGATACTCACCAGGTGGGTCCATTTTCCGCGTCGATCTCCACCCGCCGACAACAATGCAGACTTGTTTCCAGGAGCGGAGTTCAGAATCATCATCTGCCGATTGGAGCCAGGCGTGGACGCTCTTGAATCAAGCCCGAGCGTCCTCCGCTAAGAAGAAAAAGACCTGCGGCACGAGGTGCAAGCAGCGACGATTTCGTGGATCTCGATCGGCCCGCCCGAGCAACGTGACCTTGAGCGAAGCAGTAAGTAGTTACAGGGCACTTGTTGCCACACTCGGAGCAGACTGTCTCCCGCAAATGCTCAGTTCAACACAAATTCACAAATAACTGATATTGAGTTTTTCAACACCAAAACACATACACGATCCCTGACATAACTCCGGGAGAGGTCATGGTTCCCGAAAAGTTGTTTTGCGAGGAGTGATCCTGTACTGCTTTCCAGGACAAGGCAGTGCTTTATGCAGCACGCATCTTTCCGTGCTGTTCACAAAACGTTGCAAAGAGGGACTCAGCGAGCCCCTCTACTCTGAAAACTGCGCCACCCTACCGGTACTTCACGGACGAGTTGTCCGCTCCGAATTAACTCCAGGACTACGGTACCGCATGCCGAATCGCAACGTGTCAAGCCATAAATACATCGTGCACTTCATGCGCTGTCTACCAGACCTTGTAGCTCCAGCCTGTCAGTCTTCGGTCCTGTCTCCATCGCGATCAGGAACGTCCAATGCTCTCTCAGCAGCCTCTTCTTCTTCTGACATTTCAGGAGCAGCAGGTATGTCCATGCCAGCGTTACTATCTTCAGCGCCGCCGCCACAACCAACAAAAATTGCCATACAACCGATCAAAATCCAATACTTCACAGATTTTACCTTTCAAGAGGATTTACCATACTGGCACAAAAAAGCAGAGCCCCGTAACACACAGGACTCTGCCAGATCATATCAAACAATATAGGCTTCAATTAGTGGCCTACCACTCTCCAATGGTTTCTCCGTCATTTTTCGTGCCGAGACTAATCCAGATGCCCTGGTCAATGTTCTCCGATGCAAACCGAACTGAACCGTCAGCGAGAAGAACCTGAACACCACCCGGATGATAGCTTGACGCCGACTTGATTCGAACTTCTGTTACAGACGTATCGTTGTCACAGATGACCGGCGTATTTGGCGGCATCAACGTATTGAACCATGGACCCCAGTGAGTTCGCCCGGAGGCCCAGAATCTTTGGGCGTCATCGTTGTTACCATCCGTCCCGCTGATTCCAGCTGCACATGCGTTGTAGTACGTTTGAATCGCAGCGATATTGGCAGCAGTGTTTGAGAACCGGCGCGAGTTGTTCGTTCCGGTCGCCGTGTTTAAGTCTCCAGCACCCTGGTTACGATAACTTGAGTGATCCTGCCTGCCATCATTACGACCAATCTGCAATTCACTTGCCATAACAGTGTTAGTGGTTCCATCAAGAACGTCGCGGATTCGAACCGAAGAGTATCGGGTGAACATGCCTGGGTTAGTCTGCCCAGACAGAGCCCAAGCTGAAGCTGGGCCCGAAGACAGGACGTAGCTGCATGGAGCAGAGTCGTCTCGAAACTTCTGACCAAATGGATCACTTGGACAGGCAAACGCTGGCAGGAATGTACGAGACACTGACCGATTGTCGTGATCTGGATTGCCACCAGCCGTCTCATCCCAGTAATAGTTGAAGTTGGCTCTCTGATAAAGCGGTGCCTGTTCAATGAACGGCAGAATCATCCCGAGACCACTCCAGGCTTCCCAGGCGTTAACGGAGTCATTATCCACAACTGCCGCCACAGCATTGCCAGGGAAGGTACCATGCACATCATGATAGTTGTGCATCGCCAATCCGAGCTGCTTCATCTTATTCTTACACTCGGTTCTTCGAGCTGCCTCGCGCGCCTGCTGCACGGCGGGCAACAGCAGCGCTATAAGAATTGCGATGATCGCAATCACGACCAACAACTCAATGAGTGTAAAGCCACGTGATCTGGCTTGTTTCAACGTCACCATAGTAAACCTTTCCGAAAAAGAAAAAAGAACGCCCCATAAATGGGGAACATCTGCCGAAGTCATATTCGTCAGAATCGGCACCCCTCATTGTTCCAATAATTAAAATTAGTGTCAATAATATGGTTTTCAGCTGGTCGAAATTAAAAAAAATCGGCCAGTTTATTGGGCTCTATAGCCTAGCTGCGCGGAATACTGCGTCAGAAGCCCGGCGTAAGGGGACACCGGGAACAGCCTGTAAGCCGCAGAGAAATCACGAAGAGCCCCGCGAGAATCGCCCATTTCCAGCTTGAGGCAGCCTGCATAGAAAAGCAATTCCAACCGTAGTCGATCCGGCAATTCGTTCAAGGAAAGAACAGTCTGAAACCCGCCAAGAAGATTCTCCGGAACTTTTTCGAAGCCGCATGCACTGATTGCTCGATAGGCAGCAACGATACTTGGGTCCGGGATGCTGTCGACTTCACGAAGTGCTGCCTGAATATCTGCGTCGATGATCAAAGAGCGGACCAGCCGTTCTGAGTCCGACGGGCTTGATGTCGTTTCCATGAATTCAGCGGCAACGTCAGTCGACCTGAGACTCGCCAATGCCCGTTCGATGCGCTTCGATGGATTTTCGAAGAGGTGAAACTCTTTCTTCATCTGCCTAAGGCGTACTGTGGCACGCAGGTGATCGAGCAGAGAAGGCTGTCCGATGTGACGAGTTGCCCGATGCGCAAGTTCGGCATAACACCATGTTCGTACAGAATCGGTACTCTTCATATTGTCACCAGGCAATACGCGAAGTGCGGCATAGGGTAGGCGAATTGCGGTTAAGACTTCGGCTACCTGACGAGAATCCGCCGCTCCCCCTAAAGCGATCACCCCATCGAGCTGAATTTGCGGGCCGGGCCGCGGCCATTCGAATCGCAATAGTAGTTTTCCAGCGGTCTGGGTTTGTGCCCTGGTTGCATCAGAAGTAGACCGACCAAAAACAGTCCTTCGAGAGTCAATCGACATGATGCGCCAATCGGGCTCAACTGAAAGGTCACGAACGGTCTGCAGGTCTTTCGAATCAACGACGATTGCGACGGGCGAATGCTGGTCGAGAAACTTTCGGAAGCCCGCCGATTCAAAGTTCCTTCGAAAATAG
This sequence comes from uncultured Planctomycetaceae bacterium, assembly GCA_964481505.1. Taxonomy (GTDB): domain Bacteria; phylum Planctomycetota; class Planctomycetia; order Planctomycetales; family Planctomycetaceae; genus Fuerstiella. The sequence continues at coordinate 3,847 of CAYZYB010000467.1, forward strand.
TGTTCTCGTAGCCCGTTCCTGACATCACCTGTAGCCTGCACGTAGTCATCCAGCTCTGGTATGTCAGCATCCCAACGATCGTCTACCAACAACGGAAATCGTTGGGCCACTTCACCGAATTGCCAGTCACTTGAATGGTCTCGATTCGTCAACATCACTGGCCCTTCGAATCTCCAATGAGCGGGGTCAACCCGCGCTGGCTGGCTATCGCCGCCACCCACGGACAATTCGCCAATTCCAATCAGCCCACAGAACCATACGACGGCAAGTACAGCTGAACCTGCAGAAAACCGCCAGAGGCCTGGCTTCGCAAAAGTGCTCGCGACTCCAGGTGTCGGCCAGGGAATGATGGCCAGAACAGTTAAGGCGGTGTATCTTGCACCACAGACCCCGCATGCCGCGAAGAATATGCAAATCGTCTTTCGCATCCCGCTGGTGTTTGGGCTGCGTACGTTTCGCCAGACGACTGCCAGTGCTGCCACGACCAAAAGACACCTCCCCACTAATTCAAGAGGGGCCCCCGAAACAATCGACATTGATGGCATCAGCGATACGCCGCGCCACCGCCAGTTAACTGGTCTTAGAAGTGCAGCACGAAATGACGTGTCCATAATGGCGAATAAACTCACTGCAGCCCCAGGCACCAGGTAGCTGGCGACAAGCTCTCGAATTCTGCGAGAGTCACCTGGCACACTGTGTTGCTTATTGCCACACGTCGCATACAGCAAAGCGATCAATACCATTCCAAATTCGAGGGTACTGGCAATGGCAATGCATGCCAGCATGCCGCACGCAATTCGGTTCCCGATGCGTGAGCGTTCTGTGCAGGAAAGCCGACAGGAAACGTAGCAAAGGCTGGCGGCCACCAACATAGACGGGGCCAGGGTGAGTGACAATCCAAACACTGCGATGCTGGCGAGCAGTGGCGAAT
>CAYZYB010000468.1:0-4773 GCA_964481505.1 uncultured Planctomycetaceae bacterium
GTACAGATGATGTTGATGCTCAGTTGGTGTTTTCCAGCCTGGACACCTCTCTAACATATACGCTGGAAATACTGAGTTCTTCGGCCGCGGACGCGGGCCTCGTTTCGGACTTTACGGCAAATGGGGTGTTCGCAAATCGAACAGAGACTGGAGTTACGACCGGTGCCGGTGCTTCTATGAGTGTCGGGGATGATTGGCGACCTTTCACTGATGGCAGCAGTATACAGGATTGGATGATATGGGATTCACTTACCGCAGCAGGAGGCACTTTGACCATTGATATCCAACCAGAGGACGGTTCACGTGCACACATTAACGCGTTACGTCTCACGGGATTAGCAGTGACTGCGGCGGTGCCTGAGCCTGGTTCGCTAATTTTCTGTCCGGCGTTGCTGCTCGTGTTTTCGCGGTCGATAATCTGGACACCGGAACGCTGTAAGGCTTCATCTGCACGATAAGCTCAGATTCTGGTCAATTGGAATTTATGTTTCGCTGGGTGGAAACTTGCCTTCCATCGGGATGAGCTAAATCTCTTCAGCTTGATGTTTGGCGATGAAATCAATCACGTCGCATCTAATCGCGGACAGGCCGACTATCATCTTGCCATGCTCCAATTTCCGTGCAAAACATACCTCAAATGTCAGATTCTGGTTCAGTTCGCGATCGAATGTGAGTACGAGTTGTTCCTTCTGCATAGGATGACACTCGCCCATGACTGAACACCCGCTCACCGAATACTCCTGGACCGTGACCGGGCTGAACGATTCATCGCATGACCGTTTGGCGAAGGCGAGGAGAGATACTTCGTACCGCAGAGCCGCCCGTTGGTCGTTGGTGTTCACTTTCACAAATCGACCGTCGAGGGGTGTTTTGAACAGGATTCCGATCTGCCAGTCGCTCTTTACCATCCGGCACCAATGAACGGTTCCGATAAGGCGATCGGAAAATTTCCGATTCGAAGTCCCGAAACAACACTGAACGTTTTCCCCAAGCGGAATTGGCCGGGGCACAACAGCCTTGATTTCGTGCTGCGTGAGTTCGATCGGTGCTACAGTGTGCCAGCCTATTTCCGTATTACCAATCACCGCCACAAAGTCTTTGCAGCTCGAACGCCTACCTTGTAGTTCCGAATCGCATTTCGAGATAAGATCAGTTTGGATCGGCAACATGGTAGGTTTGGAGTTTGGGATCGAAGAGGGCAGGCGAGACTCGTTGGGATTGCCGGCAAGTATCCTTGCCTAAGGGACAGACTCTGTCGGTATCGCGATGCCGGTAAGGGTGCTGCCAATTTCGACTCCTTCCGGCCGATTTCTGGACCATCGGCAAAGCGCAATCAGTCGGACAGGCGTATCTCGATTTGGCAGAAAGAACTCCAGCAGATGAAACTTTGTATCTGAAGGAACCAGTTGCCTCCATCCCACGCCCTGGCACGATATGTCCCGGGTTACGCCAATGTCGAATTCGTCCGTTTGAACCAGGAAGAGACCGCTTGCCTTCGAAAATCGCGTCGGGAAGACATGCACAGGAGTGTTGATTCTATGCCTGACAGCAGCTCGGCGTTCGTCACGGTGACGAGAGAATCCCCACGGATTCTGGCAAGATTCGCGAATGTCCAGCACGGCATTTCTTAGACTCCCGGCCGAAGGTGATTCCTGCAGAAAGTAAGCCTGTTGTTGGAAATTCAAATCGCTGATCATAGGTTCTGTCATGCCTCGAATGCGATAGTGGAAACTGCGACGCTTGCATTGAAAGTCATAGCTCGAGACTCGTTTCTGATTCCACCGCGGTGGGAGACCACGTGTCTCCAGTCACATTGTTCACTGGCTGATGTAGCGAGCAGGAGCGGAGATAAGGTCTTTGTGCCAATTCGATGATTGGCACAAAACGAGAACCTCGCCCCAGCTCACTCCGCTCTGTACTTACGATTTGCATCTGACCGAAAAGCGCGTCTGCACTCATGGCGGTGCTTGGGGGAACTATTGATGCCACGATCGACAGCGAAACCGATTCTTCTTTAGCAGTGGCGCTATTGAAGCATTTGCTTTCCATCACCTCCAGCAGACGTTCGCCTGCTGCTCTTGCTCCGCTATCGTTGCAGTCCGGCAACATAAGTGCGAACCGATCCGGGCTTGAAAGCCGCGTTACGCATGTGCCTGCTCTCAGGACAGAGGCAAATCTGGTGGCCATTTCCTGTAACATTTGCGGAGGGGATTCCTGAGACGCATCCCGCACCGGCGAGCAGATCATAAGAGTAAACCTGCGACCGTGCCGTCGGGCTCCCAGGAGCTCGCGGCTTAGTTGCTCTAAAAAGTATGCCGAGGTGTGCGTGTCGGTTTGGGTGTCTCGGGTCGCTCGCAGATAGGATATCTGCCTTTGAAGATCACCGTCGTCACGGTGGTTGATTACTCGAAAGACAGAGTTACCCAAAAAAATAACGTCTCTGTGATCAAGTCGTGATTCATTAACACGAATCCCGTTCACGAACGTCCCGTTCGTGCTTTTGTCGTCGACAACAATGTAGCTGCCTCCATCCGCCCTGATCTGCGCGTGTACTCGTGATGCAGAGTGGTCCTGAAGGAATATCTCGCAAGCCGAACTTCGTCCAATGCGAACCGTGTCGGTGTCGAGTGAATAGACTGGATCACCCGGTAGGAATGGGTAGCTGCGGTAGAGACTCGTCTGAAGCCCAACGACTTCTTCTGTATTCAAGATTGGTACGGACATTCAAAGATCGCCTCATGTGTTCACGCAACGACAATGAAGTACGGCGTGATAAAGGAATAAAAGACCGCCAGCGCTGTGGGGCAAAGATTTCACTCTGCTGCTGATTCCAGCGGTGGCAGGTGCCGACATTTCGCAGGGAGTCTTTCACGATGGAGAAGTCAACTTCCCCGTACAGCGAAACAGTAGCTCAGCCTGAGTGCAGTGAATTACGATTCCTGCAAAACCTTCGACTTCCAGTATTTACACCTGGCAGTGGAAGCCAGAACGCTCAGTGATCTGCTGCAGTATCTTCTGCCAAAACTTTCACGAGTCGACTTTGAGAAACAGCCAGGATGGAGACCTGAATTGCAGCTGAAGTTGCGCTGCGTATAGTCACAGTCAACCTCATCACGGCAACAAGTTTCGCCAGCTGCGCCGGGCGATATTGAGCTGCTGTCGATCGCGGATCGACGTTTACGCAAAGTCACGAATTCGATTGAAACTCATTGATGTTAAGGTCATGAGTTCGGTTTCCGTGAGATATCGATGCCTTCAGGAGTGTCGGAACGTCTATCAGAACGTTAATTATTTCGAGGATATTGTTCTGAATGTGCAGCCTGTTGAAAGCACTTCTGCGATGCTTATCTGCGGTGGATTCACTGATGCCCAATTCATCCGCAACTGCTTTTGTGTTGTGCCCCGCTGCTATCATGTGCACAACCTCCAGCTCGCGAGGCGTAAGCTGTCCGAATCGAGCCAGAGCTTCTTCTCGCATGCTCTGCCGACGTTTTTCTTCAATCGCCCATTGCATGCATTCCTTGATTTGTGTCGGTTCAGCGTCAATAGGCAGACACTGTACTCGAGCGTTCCGTGTATTCAGCTGACTTTCATCAGCAGTCGAGCCAACGATCACAATCGGCAACCAGGTCGGCAACCGCGACAACAGGTCCGATAGCAATCCCGGATTCGCCGTAGAAATCCAAAGACACGTCGCGTTTTGAATGTCGAACTGTTCGCTGAATTGTGAGTCAAGGTTTGGGATGAAACAGCAATCCCAGCCTGCCCCGCCAACGGAATCAGCCCTCGCAAAGAACTGCTCGTCACCTACAAAGATTTGCATCCTAAACACCCGGGCCCGCGTGTATCGAAAAAATAAACTCCAAAGGCGTCGTAAACAATGGCAGGTTTTTTACTGCCAAAGCAGCACCTGCCTCATGCTCGTTTGTCTTTCCTGGTTGGGTCGCGCGAGCCTACTGTACAGACTGTATGTTCTCCTCCTCTACGACGCAATACATACAGAGAACCACCAACTCCCTAGTGGTGTCGTTTGTACAAATGGAGCAGGGTGCTCCAGTTTATGAATCACTGATGCTCAGTATTTCCTGCACTTAGGATATAATGGGTTGTGAATTGTGAGGGAAATGGAAAACCTTACGCGATGATGTAACAGTGCCAATCTGCCTTCCACGTGCCCATTCTGTGCTGCGATGGCCTTGAAGTGATCTTAATGTGGCGTGGGTGTTCGAGCAGAACCGTGGCCTCGAAGCAGTGTTGCCCTCCTTCAGTGTGCCCCTCACGCGTCGCCCCCGAGGCCCAGGCCAAAGTTGTTCTCCTGGCTCATCTGCTGCATCACATCGAATGCACTCTTTCCGGCTGCCTCGACACCAGCTGATCGGTTGTAGATTTTCACTTGCTGGAGAGCTTGGTAGCTGGAGCCTGATTCGCTGAGACCCAGATATCCGTAGATGTCGGCAGATTCCGAGACCTGTTCGAATTCGACACGATAATGTGCAAAGGTATCCACCTCGTTGAATTGAACTATCCAGTTACCACCGACGTCTGCTCGGCCGGACGCATCGCCAACGATGCGTCCAGCACCGTCGTAGATTCGGCCAGTGATGACGCTGCCTGGTCGAGCGTTTCCGCTGAAGATCGGATTCGGAGCGAGGGACTGGATCTGCAGCGAGAGGACTGGAGAGGAGCCTGATCCGTTGTCGTCGTCGTTAGCCTGGCTGGAGAAGTCGTTGAAAGCATCCTTTGCAAACAGCATTTCGATGCGAACTTCTGCCG
>CAYZYB010000469.1:0-4768 GCA_964481505.1 uncultured Planctomycetaceae bacterium
TGAAAAATGGGTGACCACGGTGTCAGGTTCAAATCCCCCAAAACGATGACCGGAACCGTCGGAAACTCCTCCCGACGCTCTCGAACATAGTCGCAAATCATCTTCAGATGCTTATTGCGATGCGCGAAACCACGGGAACCGATTGGCGGCAGAATGTGCGTCGCCAGAACATGAACTTTACGACCGTCGAACGTCAATGTCGCCGCAACGGATGGCATTCTGTCGCTGTTAAAATACACAATGCCAGGCGATTCCAATGGCAGCTTTGAATACAGCCCGATTCCAAAGCCGCCACCATCCTGCGGTTCCTTTGTCGAATACGGATACTGTTCTGAGAAGTCTGTCGACAATGCCTTCGCGAGTTCTGAATTAAGTTCCACAACGGCAACGACATCAGCGTTTGAACTGAGAAGCTCCGTCTTAATGCCCTGATACCGACGATTCACTGTCAGCACGTTAGCTGTTGTTAACCTGAGTCCTTTGTCAGCGGCCTCGACATAGGGCGTGGTCTGCGACGTGTCCAGAAACCACGGCACATGCACGCATAACAAAGCCAACTGAAACGCTGCCAGCTTCCACTTTCTTAGGCCCCCCAAAACTACAGCGGCAGCTGTCAGGCCAATGCCAACCTGAATTCTTAGGTTGGCGCAAAGATCTGCCAGCCACCAGCGAGACGCAAAGAAAGTCAGGACTGTCACCAAGGCAAGTGCGCCGACACTTCCCAAAATCAGCCAGCTGCACCATTTTCGTAAATGCAACCACCAATTCGAGGTTCGTCCTGCAGAGGTAGCGTCATTCACCGAACTTAACCATTACTGTTCCTTCTTTTGAATCTACGCGTTTGCGAAAATCCGGCTACAACAATCAGGGCCTCGACTACGACTTCGGCAACGCTTTGATGCGAACAAAACTGTCTCGCACGTTTGCTCCCGTTGGAATGTGTAACTTCGTTTCCGCAACTTCTTCTGCAAGCTGCGTCGTGTGCGTTTTCTGCTGGTCACCTTCCCTCCAACCGAACTCAACTTCAACACTGCCCGGCGGTGAAACTGCGTGTATCCCGTATAGTTGTGCATCAATCAATGCCGGTCGGTGACCTGGTGTCGTCATCTGGAATCTCACCAGCGCCGATTTTTCTGCGATGCTCGACATATCGACAGTCCCCGCCAGCCAACCGCTGGAGAACTCATTGTCTTCCGAGATTTCTGCCTTCGCGAACGTCTCCCAGGTCGCTCCGCTGTCCGTCGACACTTGCAACTGAAAATTGCAACCTGGCGTCGGCGGCACCGGAATCTGGTACCGCACAGCCGCCGTGACTTCCAACAGATCGCGAGGAGCTTCCATTTTAAAGACAACGTGCGCGGGTTCACGATCCTTCGCTCTGTACGCGAATCTTGATTTCCGAGACCGCGGACGATACTCAAGATTCTCCGATCGCAACGCTGTTTCTTCGAACGCAGAAACATCGCCTTCGGGCAGTCCAAAGTTCGGCAGCACGGCAACAACACCTCGTGGCTGAGACCGATACACCACATCGCACCCCTCGGCTGTAAGTCGCGGGTACATGGCCTGGCAAACCTGAGTCGACGTCGTGAAGCGGAGTGAGTTTATTCCACCGCTTCCTTTAAACGAAAAGCGAGTCTGCCAGCCGTAACGGCCTTTCACGAATTCGGTCAGGTCAACACGGAACTCATTACCGTTGGATCCGTTGATCCCGGCACTTTTCAGATTGACATCCATCCATGTTTGTCCTTCGTCGGCTGAAACGGCACACGCGACTTCTTCCTGAATCCGACCTTCGACGATCAATCCGTCTGTTGCTTTAGCAGACATCGGATTTGCATCATCGACGGGGTCGCCACAAATCACATACGGTGAAAAGTGCCGAAAGGTCACGAAGGCAGGCTCGCCATCAGTGCTGTGCAGTCGTGGCGTCGTGTGTTGCTGCCCGACATTGGAAGAAACGTCGATTGTGCCTTCGCGAAACTGCCCGTCATCACATTGCGGTTCATAGACGAACTCGCCGTTGCAATAGCTCGCATCGCTGCGGGCGTTGGCGTCCGCTCCATCATGAGTTGGCGTGCCATTGTTAAAGTAAGTCCATCGGCGAGACGGACCGTTTTTGTGGTTCTGCCAGAAACGTCGTTTGCTCGGACCACCATAATGATCCCGATCGTACCAGCGGGTAAACGTTTCGCCGCTTCGCAGGCTGACGATTCCAGGATGAGCCGCGTAGCCTCCGTTATACAATCTGTACCACGATTTCTTCTTTGCCACTTCCTCCCAACCTGCCTTCATGGTGTTGAAGTCTTCCGGCCACGCATACGGGTAATGTGGAACCGGAGCCTTCACGGATTCCGCAAGCTTGACGTTGTTCTGAATGTCGTCGTAGCCCGCAACCTGGCCATCCGATCGAAACAACAATCCCGCCATGTCGGTATCGAAGGCGTGCCAGCTCTTGTTATAGAAGATTTCGCTATTCACATGGCTCGGAAATTCGCGACGGCGCGCGGGCATGCCCAGAGCTTTCCAATACGGCTCATTCCACGCATGAACGGTCCCACATAAGCCGTACCCATAAGAGAACCGCGCTCGATTGGCATCGAACAAAACCGTTTCGTAGTTGCCGGGATCTGTACTGTCTGGCGTACGGCCAGGAACGTACCATTCCATCGGAGACATCAGGTGCCACTGATGCGTCAGGAACCACATGTACATCGCAATCGCTTTTGCCTGAGACTCTTCCTGACCGTCAGTGGCGAATGCGACGCAATCGGCGACTGTCTGAAACGCACCTTCACCGGCATACTGAGGATGATCCGTTCTCAACGTGACGTCGCCGGCCGCGAAGACAGAGCCGGACATCATCAACATGAGCAGAGATAGAGATGCGGTTCGCAGCACGCGATTGAGAATGAGCCTGCTGCGTCTCCACAGTGACAAGTCAACGACTAAAGTGCGGGCTTGCATACGGTCACTCTAAGAAAACCGGAAATTTGAAAAAGGATTTTATTTTAGAACGAACGCACAAGGGTGTGCCAGGCAGGAAGGGATTTGCGGACAGGCGTTGGTGTAGTCGCTGAAAGTTGCGAATTCGGAGAGAGTGGCCGAGATTGGAGTGAGGTACGAGCGAAACCCCGGGGTTTCTTTCGCGGGGCTAAGTCCAACCCCCGCCACCCATTTCAAATGCAACAATCTGTTACCACACCTGTCAGGCATTGTCACCAACGGCGGCGCGCTTTTCAAAGCATTCATAAATTCACGAATGCTGTTTGCGGCATCTCGAAACATGTTTGTCACCGAAATGACAGATACGGTAGACTCAATTCCCTTCGACAGTGAAAAAGGACGATCAACATAAGAAATAGGCTCTAATTTCTTAAAACATCGAAGCCACGTACATGTAAAATTGCTGTGCGATGCTGGCCGATTGCCCGAAGCGACGTATCCTGAACGAAACCAATCTAAGATGACCACGAATAGGCGAAACGTACTAAAGGGACTCGGAGGTGTCTTAACTCTGCCATTGCTGGAAGGCGGGATTTGCAAAGCAGAGGCCGCGGCTTCTGGTGTCGCACCGACGCGGATGCTGGTTGTGGGCAATCCGCTGGGCGCGCATCCGGACCACTTTTTCCCGAAAGACTTTGGGGCAGAATTTTCGATTTCGCCAACTCTAAAACCGCTCAACTGGTTGAAGGACCGTATGACGGTGTTGTCGCATACGGATCACGGAATGGTCAACGGCCATGGTCGTGAGGTTTCCTTTCTGAATGGCGTGCTGCCGCAAAACGCGGATGCGTATCCGGAAAAAAACATGTCCGTCGATCAGTTGATGGCTCGTCACACCAGCGGCAGTGTGCGATATTCGTCAGTCAACGCGGCCCTCGAACGTGGCATTCGAATGAACTGGACGGCCAACGGCACGGAATTGGAACCGTTCACCGATCCGCAGAAACTATTCGATCATCTGTTTCTGAATTTGTCGACCGCTGAAAAGAAGGTTCGACGTGATTTGATCGAACGCAATGGAAGTGTTCTCGACGCTGTCCGGGAACAATTTTCGCAGCTGCAAAAACGAGCTGGCCAGTCGAACAAACAGCGCCTGGAACAATACGCAACGTCCGTACGCGAACTGGAATCCAGCTTTGCCGATCGCGCATCGTGGGTTGATCGTGACAAACCGAAGTTTGACGCTTCCGGATACTTTGACGCCTATGAAGTCACAGTTGAAAACCGCTACAACGCGATCTTCGACATGATCGCCGATGCTTTTCAGACAGACATGACTCGAGTGGCAACAATCGGCTTCCCGAACGAACTGAAATACACCGACATTGATGGGGTCACCCGCAGCTACCACGGCTGCACGCACAATGGCCAAAACGAAGACATCATTGCAGAACTGGTAGCGATCGAAACATTCCAAATCTCGCAAATGTCTCGCTGCCTGAAGAAGCTCGATTCCATTCCGGAACCCAATGCCGACGGTTCGATGCTCGACCACACGATTGTACTGTTCGGAAGCGGCATGGGGTATGGCGGAACACATTCCAACCGTAACCTGCCGATCATGGTGGCGGGCGGCGGCTTCAATCATCTCGGACATGTCGACACTCGGAATTCCAGCGGCAGCAACATGCCGCTTTGTAATCTGTACGTCACACTTCTGCAGCGATTCGGCATTGAACGAGACCGATTCAACACCAGTACCGGCTCCTTTGATCTGGAGTGGACGTAACATGTTGCGGAACCATGCCAACAACAGTTCCAC
>CAYZYB010000470.1:0-4766 GCA_964481505.1 uncultured Planctomycetaceae bacterium
ACTCTGGACGAACGCTCAGCCGCATGCGGGTAGCCACACTCTCGATTGTCGCGAATATCAACAATCGACACCTTCTGCTCACAAGAGGTGTCGCCTCTGTGCCCGTCAACACTGGCGATCACACCGCTGTTCCGACGAAAAAGACCAACGCAGAGTTGAGCTTCAGTTTCGCAACCAGCGTTCATCAGTTGCCGCTCGTCCGGGTGTGAGAGCGATACATCGAAACAGGGCCTGGCACTATGTCTGGGATTTCCCGGTATGGAGCGCGGCTCAGGGGTGTGTTGTGGGTACCATAAATCTTGGAGTGCTGGATTGTGACGCAATTTGTTAGTTTCGTGTCGCGTTCTATTCTCGAAGGCTTGCTGTTCAAGGCTAAGGTCAACAACAATACTGATGTATCCAGCCTCTTTGAACGTGAATTGTATTGGCGTGAATCGTTTTTTGGCGAAGGCGAGGTTCTACTGTCTCACCCCGCGGTTTTCGGTGGTGGGGACAGGGCTGATTCCATCTGTACGAGTGACACCGCTCGCATTGAAAGACACAATCGAGGTTAACACGCCCCCACTACCTAGAAATAAATCTCACAGTGTTTCGGGGCAACCTGGCGACGGTCGGCATTGTCCCTACGATCGACGGACGGCTCAGCGGTGTTCGCGAATCACTTGAATCAAAGGTAAGCCGTTGCGAAGCGGTTCAGACAACTTCAATCGAAAATCCTTTAAGAATTTGTAGCAATCATGAATACCACACTGAAACGGTCACTCCTACCTGAAGTCGAGTCATTTTTAGGACGTGATGTGCACGGCAGTTTCGTCGGAGGAAAGCCGTTTGCAGCCAGGGGTGGAAAAACCATCGCTACAAACGACCCGGGGTCAGGCGACCTGCTCGCCGAGGTGCTGGAGCTTGACGCAGCCGAAGTCCACGAGGCGGTGGATGTTGCTGATGCGGCTTTTAAACAGTCAGGCTGGGCGACCATGCCCGTCAACGAACGATCGGCTTTACTTCATCGACTGGCCGACGCTGTCGAACAGCACAAAGCGATCATCGGTCAGATCGAATCGCTCGATGCGGGAAAAGTCGAGTCCCAGGCTCAGGGCGACGTCCAGAATTTTGCAGATACGGTTCGCTACTTTGCCGACATGGCCCAACACATGAACGCCCGAACAACGCTGGCGGTCAAAGGCCATGAAGCATGGACGGTCCGCCAGCCATGGGGAGCCTGTGCCTTCATCTTTCCCTGGAACTTCCCATTCCTGTTGATTGGCTGGGGTATCGCTCCAGCATTGGCGGCTGGCAATACCGTCGTTATCAAGCCTGCGGAAGATACTCCGTTGTCTGCCATCTATCTGGCCGAATTGGCAAAGACAGTTGGTGTTCCGGACGGAGTGATCAACGTCGTAACCGGAAGCGGTGCCACAGCTGGTGCTGCACTGTCGTCGAATCCGAAAATCAAGCGAATGTCGTTTACCGGATCCCCCGAAGTTGGCCGAATGGTGGGTGAAGCATGTGCTGGAAACCTCGTGCCCGTCAAGCTGGAACTGGGCGGCAAAGGCGCTGCAGTTATTTTCGACGACGTCGATGTCGTGGATACTGCAGCCAAACTCGCTGGTGCGATCACTTTCCACGCCGGACAGGTCTGTTGCGATGCAACGCGCTGGTTGGTTCACAAGAAAATCTACGATGAGTTCGTCAATCAATGCGTCGATCAACTTACGAAAGTAGAAATTGGTCACCAGCTCGATAGCGCCACGCAAATGGGGCCGGTCGTCAACGCGAAACAACGCGAACGAGTCTGCGGCTATCTGGAGAAAGGCATCGCGGGTGGAGCGGAGTGTTTGCTGGAAGGCGGACCGGCAACCGTCGAAGGTCACCAAGGTCATTTCGTGAAACCAGCACTGCTGGCTGGATCGCTGGACAACATCGCCGCGCAGGAGGAAATCTTCGGCCCGGTTGCGTATCTCGCGCCGTTCGACGACGAATCTCAGGCGATTGAGATGGCCAACAACACGGTCTACGGGCTGGCCAATAGTGTATGGACGACGGACATGACACGAGCCGCGCGTGTGGCCGAATCGATGGTTGCGGGAAATAGCTGGATCAACGCCCACAACGTCTTTGCTCACGGCGTGCCTTATGGGGGTGTCAATCAAAGTGGAGTTGGCGGAGGCGTTTTATCAAGCGAAACGCTTATGGATTACTACCGCAGCACGTCTGTCGTCCGCCCGCTTGGGTAGCCCTGGTTTTAACGACGGTCACTACAGGCAGTCATGTGCTGTACAGTAGCGGCGCTCGCCAGAGTGTCGGTACTGTCCTGGTGACCGTAGCGACCACAATTTCATGGTTTAGAAACAGAGCCCAGGAAAATGAAGAACCAGCCACGCGATCAGTACCTTCACCCGCGTGATGCGATCGTTGAAACGATGAATCGCATCTACGGTTACCGGATGACGACAACATCGGGAGGAAATCTTTCTATAAGGGACGAAGCAGGTGATATCTGGATTTCGCCGGCTCGTGTGGACAAGGGAAAACTAACCCGCAACGATATCGTCTGTGTGAAATCTGACGGCACTGTCGAAGGAGTCCATCCCCCCTCTTCTGAATTCCCATTCCACAAAGCCATCTACGAAGCTCGTCCGGATATCCATTCAATCGTCCATGCTCACCCGGTCGCATTGGTGGCGTTCAGCATCTGCCAATCCGTGCCGAACACTCGTTTGTTTCACCAGACCTATTCCATCAGCGGCAAAGTCGGATTCGCTCCGTACGCTTGTCCGGGAAGCGATCAACTGGGACGTAACATCGCCGCAACGTTCGCCGACGGGTGTGATAGCGTCATTCTGGAAAACCACGGAGTGGTCGTTGGTGGCGACTCACTGGCAAATGCCTTTCAACGCTTTGAAGCGTTCGAGTTTGCCGGCAAGACGCTCATCAAGGCCGCACAACTCGGCGATGTTCGCTACCTCGACGACGCAAGGCTACAGCAGGCGGCTCAGCGAAGTGTTGAGTTGCAGGCATTTGACCGATCGACAGCTACGGCCAACGAACGCGAATTGCGGAGACAGATTTGCGAGTTCCTGCGTCGAGGCTGTCGTCAGAGATTACTGATTAGTACCGAAGGAAGTTTTTCCGCTCGCCTGGACGACGATTCATTCTTAATCACGCCCACTCAGAAAGATCGCGAAAAGCTATCGGCTGATGATCTTGTTCTCGTGGCCGATGGACAGCGTGAATCCGGGAAAAAAGCCAGCCGAGCGGTTTGGGCGCACCAGGTCATCTACCAGAAGAATCCGGGGGTCAACGCCATCGTGTTCGCCCACCCGGTCAATGCAACTGCATTTAGTGTGACCGACGCCAGGTTTGACACCAGAACCATTCCTGAAAGCTATGTCTTCCTGCGCGATGTCGCTCAGGTTCCGTATGGCGTTCAGTACCAGGATAACGGTGAAATCGCGAACTACGTTTCTGCCTCGTCGCCGACCGCAATCCTGGAAAACGATGGTGTCTTGGTGACCGGCTCCGACATCCTCCATGCTTTCGATTTACTGGAGGTTTTGGAATCGACGGCGGAATCGGTCATCAACGCGAAGTCGATCGGAGCGGTTTCCGTCATGCCGGATTCTGTCATCGACGAACTGTGTACCGAATTCAACTTAACGTAACTGCTTTCGTCAGACAGCAGATGGCTGTCGAATCTACGCGTTGGCAAACCCAGCGAACCAACCTGACACCAGAACCAGCGAACACAGAACCAATGAACATCGACTACGATCCAAGATACCCGGGCATCGACGACTTGCGAGAACGAGCGCGGAAGCGAATTCCGCGTTTTGCATTCGAGTATCTCGACGGCGGGTGCAACGAGGATGTCAACCTGCATCGCAACACGGCGGAGATTCACGACGTCGAGCTGATTCCGCAGTACTTGTCTCAGCACATCAAGTCAGACATGAGCGTGGAATTGTTCGGCCACACCTACGACGCCCCCTTCGGCATTTCGCCGATCGGGTTGCAGGGCCTGATGTGGCCAAAGACGCCGGAGATTCTGGCGAAGGCCGCTTTCAAGCACAACGTTCCGTTCTGCCTAAGCACGGTTTCTACAAGCAGTATCGAAACGATTGCTGAGCTTACCGAAGGGCAGACGTGGTTTCAGTTGTATCACCCGACCGAAGACCATGTCCGCGACGACATCATCAACCGTTGCAAGGCTGCCGAACTGCCGGTGTTGGTGATTCTTGCCGACGTACCGACATTCGGATACCGCCCCCGGGATATTCGCAACGGCCTGGCGATGCCGCCGAGCATGTCGTTGCGGAACATCCTGCAAATCTGCGGACGCCCGTCGTGGGCCATCAACACGCTGATCAATGGACAGCCCGAATTTGAAACCTTGAAACCATACATGCCCAAAGGACTGAATCTAAAACAGCTCGGGTTGTTCATGGATAAGACGTTTTCAGGGCGTTTGAATGAAGAGAAGATCAAGCCAATTCGCGATATGTGGCCCGGCAAACTGGTTATCAAAGGCATCGCGTGTGAAGCCGACGCGCAGCGCGCGATCGATTTAGGAGTCGACGGACTGTGGGTTTCAAATCACGGAGGTCGCCAGCTGGATGCAGGGCAGTCGGCCATCACAGCGCTGCGCGGCATCGTCAAAACGTTTCAGGGGCAAGCCACGATTCTGATGGACTCCGGCATTCGCAGCGGTCCCGACATCGCTCGGACACTCGCGACCGGGGCCGATTTCACAATGCTGGGCCGAACAT
>CAYZYB010000471.1:0-4757 GCA_964481505.1 uncultured Planctomycetaceae bacterium
GGTGAGCGCACCACAAAACGACAAGCAGCGTATTTCTACAGTGCAACGAACGGTGGTTGCAAGCGAAGTGCAGACCAACTCAATAGCTCAGACCGGCCTGGATAATGACCGCATTGCCGAACGATTGTTCGAACTCCGTCGCTTCGTATTCCAGAGTCCGATGAAACGCCAGCCCCGATTCGGCAAACAGGCGGCCACCGCCGTCCAGAAGATGTTCCAATCCAAACAACAATCGCAAATCCTTCAGCGACAGTTCGTCGTGAGTGCCATCTGCGCGAGTCACCGCCCAGGTGTTGCCACCTAAGCCGCCGGAAAGATACATCCATGTTTCGCTTCGATAGCTGTCTTTGGCCAGCCGCCACGAAAACCGCGATTCTGGAAATCGGATGTCGTAGATCGTCTGCGGGTTTGGTGTCCACTTCAGGCCGATCGCAGGAAGAATGGGCAGGTCAGCACGATCGGGATAAACAGCGCCGAAAGACACCGCCAGCTTGTCCGGTTTCGCCTGCCACGTCAGCAATGCGAGTCCAAAAATTCGTAGAGCGTTGTCACTGGTTGTGAAATCGCTGCGGACGGACGGGCTGACGATCGCCATGGCGGACCAGCGGTCGTTGACTTTGTGCGGTATGTAAAAACTGACGCCCGCCTGATGCAGTTCACCAGGAACATCAATTCCCGGTGCTGCGTTGATGTCGTCTGTCCGAAAAACGGGCGTCACGCCCATAATCCGTTCGAAGCTGCCGAGTGGAATTGCAGTTTCCAGCGACAGTTCCACAAAGTTGGAATCCAGGCGACTTCCACTGCCGCCGCTTAGCCAACCGGTTGAAACTGAAACCTTCTGCAAAAAACTCTTTTTGTAACGTTCGAGTTTTGGTTCGCGGCGGTATACATCAGCAAGGCGAGCTTGAGCCGTAATGTCAGTCTGGGACACCGTCTGAAACAGGTCGCTATCCGAAGGCGCAGGCTCATCTGCAAACGCCTGGCAGGCGAGTAGTAGTGGAAAGAGAAACTTCGTAAACCGGATCAACTTTGGTTCGCCCGAGAATAAAACGACATCAGACACATCTTCCCTAACACATGATGATAGGCAGGGTGTCACTTTAGACGACTTCGAAAACCAAGGCTTCAATGAAACACCGCTGAAGGCCGTGTTCGCGGGGCGAAAGCAAAACAACAACAGCCAGCGCTATTCCGATCGGCGGGTTTTGCCGCAATCCGGTTTGGATCGAGCATTCCGCGACTTTCCGAGACGGTGCGGCCGCAGTACGGTATACGCTGCATACGTTTAGGCACGAACACAATTCACCGCAATTCGCATGCATGATGAACGAACGCGACTCCAATCCCCCTAAGCCACAATTCCTCGCAAAGAAGCCGATGCCAGCCCGACTCCAACTCCTGATTGCCGTACTCGTGATCTTCTGCGCAATTGGAAACAAAGCAAACGCTGCGGAATCGCCCCCCACTGAAGTCATCAGGCTCTGGCCATCGACTCCTCCCGGACCAGCGCGAGAAGTTGGCGAAGAAGCAGACATCACAAAACCGACAGATCGACTGATCGCCGGTTCGCGGATCATAAAACTGGCGAATGTTTCCGCACCGGAAGCTCACGTCTACCTGCCACCAAAAGACAAACGCAGCGGATCGGCCGTTGTCGTGTGTCCGGGTGGAGGCTTTCACATTTTGGCGTGGGACCTGGAGGGAACGGAAGTTGCCGAGTGGCTGAATTCAATCGGCGTGACGGCAATCGTGCTGAAATATCGCGTGCCAACAAACAGCGTTAACCCCAAATGGCTGCAACCCGTCCAGGACGCTCAGCGAACCATAAGCATCGTGCGCAGTCGCGCCGCTGGCTGGGGAGTAAAGACAGATCGCATCGGCATCCTTGGTTTCTCCGCCGGCGGGCACACAGCAGGACGAGCAGCACTAACTACAGAACGTCTTTACGAACCCTTCGACGAAGCGGACAGGCAATCGTTCCTTCCGGATGCAGCGATGCTGATTTACCCCGCGTACTTTGCCAACAAAGAAAAAACGAAACTGGTCGATGACGTGAAGGTCACAAAAAATTCTCCGCCCATGTTCCTTGTTCACGCGTTCGACGACGGTGTCACCGCCGCGAGCAGTCTGCTGATGACATTGGCTCTAAAAAAAGCGGGCGTCCCATCAGAACTCCACATTTACGACACCGGCGGACATGGCTATGGACTGCGTCCGGCTGAAAGTAAACCAATCACGACATGGCCGAAACGCTGCGAAGACTGGCTTAAGCGGAACGAGTGGACAAAGTAGACACAATCGATCCAGCAAACACGCAGGACGCCAATCGCGACCACGGGATTCCCAATTAGCCAGACATTGTTCGAAACAAAACAGCAGACATGCCCCACCAACAACTCACAGCCGCCGTTATCGGCACAGGATTCATCGGCCCCGTTCATGTCGAAGGTCTAATCCGCGCTGGCATGCATGTCGCGGGGATCCTTGGTTCTTCGCCACAGAAATCGCGGCAAGCCGCAGACGAACTCCGACTACCGAAAGGCTATGCGTCGCTTGACGAAATCATCAACGATGCCGAAGTTGACGTTGTCCACGTTACGTCACCAAATCGTTTTCATTTCGACCAAACGGCGCAGCTGCTCAGTGCGGGCAAGCACGTGCTGTGCGAAAAACCACTGGCCATGACTTCGCAGGAGTCCGCGGAACTGGTCGAAATCGCGAACCACAGCGGCAGAGTCGCAGGCGTCAACTACAACATTCGCTACTACCCGCTGTGCATCGAAGCGGCGGAACGTTTTCGCAGCGGCCAAATGGGCGATCTCTTTCACGTCACAGGAAGTTACGTCCAGGACTGGCTGTTTCACGAAACGGATTTCAACTGGCGAGTCCTTGCGGAAGACGGCGGCGAACTGCGTGCCGTCGCCGACATCGGTACTCATTGGCTCGACCTGATTCAGTTTATCACGCAGCGAAAAATCAGCGCGGTCTGTGCGGATCTGCAAACAGTTTACCCCAAACGACAGCAACCGCTGGGCAGCGTCGAAACTTTCACAGGAAAAACGAAGGCGGCAGCAGAAACCACGTCGGTCGATGTCACCACCGAAGATGCAGGCAGTATCCTGCTGAAGTTTGACGGGGGCGGGCGAGGCGTCGTGTCGGTGTCTCAGGTCACGGCAGGCCGCAAGAACTGCCTGCGTTACGAAATCGCAGCGTCAAAGCAATCGCTAACATGGAACAGCGAGTGCCCCAACGACATCCGCATCGGCCACCGCGATCGCGCAAACGAATCGCTCACACGCGACCCCACATTGATGTCTGATCGTGCTGGCAGTCATGCTGATTATCCTGGCGGCCACAATCAGGGCTTTCCGGACACGTTTAAGCAGCTGTTCCGAGATTTCTACGAATACATCGCCGCCGGAGACTATTCAGCACAACGAACATTCCCAACATTCGAAGATGGACATCGTGAAATTTTGCTATGTGAAGCGATTCTGAAAAGTCATCGGCAGCAGAAGTGGATCGAAGTCAACGCGTAGACCGTTTCGCCTTATCTCCTTTTCATTAACGGACCAAATCATGCAACTCGGCTTCGTCACCGCGATTCTGCCGGAACTCAGCTTCGAAGAAGTGCTCGCCACCGCCGCCGACATTGGCTACGACTGCGTGGAAGTCATGTGCTGGCCGGTCGGAAAAGCCACCCGACGCTACGCCGGCATCACGCATATCGACGTCTCAGATTTCGACGACGCAGCTGCCAAAGAAATCAAAGCTCTCACCGATAAATACGGCGTCTCGATCAGCGGGCTGGGCTACTATCCCAACGCACTGTCACCAGACGAAGGCGAAGCCACGACCGCAATAGAACAGATCCGTCGCGTAATCGCTGCCTCTGCGAAGCTCGGCGTCAATCGAATGAACACCTTCATCGGTCGCGACTGGACAAAATCGGTCGACGACAACTTTCCAAAGTTCGAAGCCGTGTGGAAACCAATCATCGCGTATGCGGAAGAGCAGGGCGTTAAGGTCGGCATCGAAAACTGCCCGATGCTGTTCGGCAACGACGAATGGCCGGGCGGCAAGAACCTGGCGCACAGCCCCGCGATCTGGCGACGCATGTTCGAAGCGATCCCGAGCGACAACTTCGGCCTGAACTACGACCCCTCGCATCCCGTTTGGTTACAGATGGACTACCTGAAGCCAATGCGCGACTTTTCGCACAAACTGTTTCACATGCATGCGAAAGATGTGCGCGTCGACCAGCACCTGCTGGATGAACTCGGCATTCTGGCGCACCCGAACGACTACCATACGCCCAAACTGCCAGGCATGGGGGACGTCAATTGGGGCCTATTCTTCTCGGTTCTGACAGACACAGGATATAACGGGCCGGTATGCGTTGAAGTCGAAGACCGAGCGTACGAAGATTCCGTTGAGAATCGCAAACGAGCACTTGTGCAAAGTCACACGTATCTGCGGAACTTCATCCCGAAACCAAAAGCTTCATAAGTTCAACCTGATGCAGATTTGACGCAAAAGCGATTAGCCGCAAAGTTCAATCTGCTAATATTTTTGCGACCTCATGCCTTTACACCTTTGCGTTTCCCTTATTCACCAATCATCCCACGACACAAAACCAAAGATCTCATGGACTACACCTACACCGACATCTCAAAAATGATCGACCACTCGTTGCTGCAACCAGTGATGGATCAGGACACGCTCGAAACCGGCATCCAATTGGCTCTGGCCTACGA
>CAYZYB010000472.1:0-4751 GCA_964481505.1 uncultured Planctomycetaceae bacterium
CTCTTAGCGGGACGTGCCCAACGACAACAGTCACCGGGCAGTCTGAAGGAGCAGATCCGCGAACAAAGGATTTGTCGTACAACCACGCCGGGTGAGCCAAACTGTAGTCGCGTTCTCGAAGAATATTCACCTGCATGTTGAATGGCAGGTTCACATCGAGTCCGGCGTGGACAAACAGATACTGGGCGTGTTCGACACTCCACGGCAGATCTGACATCAGTGCCGCGTGCTGTTCGGGCAGTGCTTCGCGAAGTCCTTTGAGATCTCCAAACGGAACGCCGTAAGAATCGAAAGTCGTTTCGGCATCGTAATTTGGCAGCCAGCGACCAGGCCAGTCAACGAAGTCGGGGACTTCAATGAGGCCAATCGAACCGGCCATCGCGAGTTCGTGGTTGCCGCACACCCACGTTACTTTTTTGTGTTGTTCCGCAAGTTCACAATAGATGTCGACCGCAGTCTTCGGATCGGGCCCTCGATCCACAAGGTCGCCAATGAATACGATCCAGCGATTTGCGATACCCGGAACGGCGGCTAACTTCTGAATCACTTTCCGAAGTTTGTCGGACTGACCGTGAACATCCCCAATGACCGCCACGGGGCCGTCAATTCTTGTTGGGACTGAGGACATGAAATTGATCTTCCTTGAGGGCCCGTCGCTGCCGGTAATCGGCAAAGTCAATGTATTCAGCCGGGAAGGATATAGCTGCGGCGCAGTGCCCCGCAAGGGAACTTGTGGCCGTGGTCAACTTTCCACACAGAACTCTTCATCCGCTGAGAAAATGCCTCCGTCGGGCAGTCTTCATTCTGCTTCGTAGCGATATCCGACACCGTGAACTGTTCTAATCAGCTGCGGTTCTTTCGGATTCACTTCCACGCGCTTGCGTAGTTGGGAGACATGCTGGTCCAGCGTGCGGCTATTGGGAAAATGGTCTTCTCCCCAGGCGTGATTGAAGATCGTGTTTCTGTCCAGAGCTTTTCCAGCGTTGTCGTGCAGCAACGTCAGGATTTTGACATCGCGGGGACTGAGGTCAATCATCGTCTCACCACGTCTGGCTCGAAGTTCTCCCGGCAGCACCGTAAGGTCGCCCAGTTGAAATTCCACGGCCGGTTCCTGCTTCGCGGCGTTAGTGCGTCGAGCAACCGCGCGAACTCGGGCCACCACTTCGCGAACACTGAACGGTTTCGTGATGAAGTCATCCGCTCCGAGATCAAACCCCACCAGTCGATCCATTTCTTCTGACTTTGCGCTGATGAAGATAATGGGCACGTCCGGCGATTCTTCACGAATACTGCGGCACGCTTCGTAACCGCTTTGCCCCGGCATCATGATGTCCAGGCAAACGAAATCCGGTTGATGCTGGCGAAACTCGCGAACCGCCTGCGTTCCATCAACCGCCGCGATGACATCGTAGCCTTCGTCGTTAAGAACTTCGACGAGGCCTTCGCGAGTGAATCGGTCGTCTTCGGCAATCAGCACTTTCATCAGCTTTGTCCTTTCATAGTGGCCTGGAACCAACAGCCGTCGCTGGCATCAAGCAGCTGAACGTCTCCGCCATGCAACTGCGCCAGTTCGCGAGCGATCGATAGGCCGATCCCGGTTCCGGCGGCATAGCTGACATCGTTCGACACACGCGCGAACGGCTGAAACACGTCACCACGGTTGGCCTCGCTGATTCCTTCGCCTGCGTCGCGAACATCAATCGTCAGCAGGTTGTTCGCAATGCTGCTGTGAATACTGAGCAGGCCACCGCTGGCGGCGTATTTTTCGACGTTACTGATTAAGTTGCCCAAAATCTGTTCCAAAAAATCGGCGTCGATCATCAGTCGCGTTTCGTCGTCACAATCGAGCTGAATGTCGATATTCTGTTCAACGAACGCTGGCCGAAATCGGTCGACGATCTGGTGAATCAGCTTGCCAGGTGCTTCGTCGTGTGGCTGTAGCTGCAGCGTTTTTCGTTTTTGCCGCGCAAATGTGAGGACGTTGCTGATGAGTCGGCTGAGCCGCTGGCCTTCAGAAAGAATCACATCCAAACGTTCTCGCGGTTTTTCTGCATCCGTATCGTCGATGGCGCCAAGGTCGCGGTCGAGCAGTTCGGCGTACATGCGGATGTTGGTTAACGGTGTTTTGAGCTCGTGGGAAACCTGATTCACAAAACTCACCTGCTGCGAAGCTTCCTGCATGTCGCGCGAATATTCCTTCACGAACAGAAACGCGATCAGCAAAGACGCCAGCCCGACGGCAGCCAGCCCGGCGAACAACCCAATATAGGCACTGTGGCCAGTGCCCGCTGTCATTTCAGCAATGGGAACGAAACACTGCAGACGCCACGATGCCAAAGGCGAAGCCAGGGGGACTTCGCAAAGTGGTCGACTGTCTGTTGGTGGTTCGAATTTGCCCCACTGATAAACCGAAGCCGCCGAAGAATTCACAAGCCTCACACGCGTTGCCACACTTCGTCCCTGATCGGAATCGCCTGAGACGGTTTCCGGCAGTTGAGCGATCAGATCCGCCATCCAGCGAGCCCGTTCCAGAGCACAGCCAACTACGTGTCCGGAAGGCCGGCGCTGCCAATAGATCAGATTCAGGCCGCGGTCCCAGTACCAGACGAACCAGCCGGATGTTGCTTCGAATTTTTCGAAGTTCTGAATCGTGTTCGTACCGTAGACATCCTGGAAGAGTTCCTGAGAGAGTTCGACCTGCTGAGCGACATCTGTTTCCAAGGAGGCGTTGCCGGCCGCCGGAGCTTGTGGCTCGGCACCTCGTTGAAACTGCGGCAGTCGGCGGCTGGGATTTCTTGAGCCGCGAGAAACAGACTGACGGGACGTTGCCTGATTCGAATTCGGAACAGTGACTCCGGTTCCGGTTTTGTCTTTTGTGCCCAGGGCCTGTTGCTCCGTTCTGGCCACTGCGTCTTTCAGGTCCTGTCCGGTGAACATTTGAGCGGCCTGAATCAAAAACGCACGCTCGCTAGCGTTTAATTCTTCCAGGGGATTGGGGTAGGCCAGCTGCCCTTCAGGAGTAAGCACAAACAGCTGCAGGAGTCGCGGTTCAGCACGATTAACGGAACGCAGCACAGTAGGTTCGAAGGTGTCGATTGCGGTGACCGACTGCAGCGATCGTTCGATATCATCAAACACGACGGAAACATTCGCGTTGATGTCCTGCAGCCGATCTTCCATGAGACCGCGATAACGTTGCTGCACAACAACCTGTTCGTTCTCCGCCAAACGCACAGCCGCCCAGGTCAAAGCTGCCAGTGGCAGAATGATGATCAACGCAATCAGGATGATGGGCCGTTTTTTCATGAGCCCGTATCGTACACGTTTGGGAACGATTCGCGAAAGAGGCTCGGCCCGCACAACGCCGTCGCGGCATCAACAAAGTCGAATGCAAGCCGTCGTAGCAGTTATCCGGAGGCTCATACCGACCAATTGTCAGAAAGTTGTCAGCTGCCCGGAACGGTATGGTAGCAGATCGTTGCATTTGAAATGGGTGGCCGGGGTTGGACTGAGCTTGTGAAGGAAACCCCGGGGGTTCGCTCGTACCTTTCTCCAACCTCGGCCACCCGCTCCAGTTTCGCAACTTTCAACGACTACACCCTGCCCGAAGCTGACATCGTCCCGAACTCGGCAGCTACCGTGACACGGAGCGTGCGAATGTTACTCAGGCAACGCGACGCCTTGTGGCAGAAACTTCACCTCTCGGTCGTTATCGACGTCATCGCCCGGAGTGCTGCGGCCCCGCTGAACTTCTTTGTTCAGTTGCTTCAACAATGCCGAAACTTTGTCCGGGTGAGCCTGCACGAGGTTCTTTTGTTCGGCTTTGTCTTCGTTCAGGTTAAACAGCTGCATCGGAGGCAGATTTTTCTTCTTCGCAACAGATTCACGCGGACTACTCCAGCCGCCACTGCCCGCCGAAAGGCATAGTTTCCAGTTGTCACGACGAAGGGAAAACGATCCGCCGATCGAATGGCTGATCAAAGTCTCTCGTTCGGTCGCCGCTTCGCCTGCAAATGCGGGCAGCAGGCTGAAAGAATCTTCGCCGCCGTTCGGATCTGCTTTTTGTTGAGTCAGTTCTCTCATGGTGGAATAGAAATCGGTCAGGCAAACCATCGCATCCGACGTCTGGTTCGGCTTGATCGAATCAGGCCAGCGAACGATCAGAGGAACGCGATGCCCTCCTTCGTAGATGTCGGCCTTGTGTCCGCGGAACCCGCCACTGGGATCGTGATCATGCTCTTTCAATACGTCGAAATTTGCCTGAGGCGAACAGCCGTTGTCGCTGCTGAAAAACACCAACGTGTTGTCATCGATCCCTGCCGATTCCAATGCTGCAAACAGTTCTCCCATGTGATGATCGACCTGCATAACAAAATCGGCATAAGGATTCATACCGCTTGCATCCTTAAATGGAGGCACAGGCACGATCGGTGTATGTGGAGCCGGCAACGCTAAGTACAGAAAAAACGGCTTGCCGTCTTTCGCTGCCGCGGCCTTTTTGTTGACGTGGTCAATCGACTTTTGGAACAGATGAGGCAGCACATCTTCGATTTTGAAGTCAGGGCTGATTGGTCCTTTGCGATACCAGCCGTAGGGAGCTTCTTTGCTCGAAACGCCTTCTTCGCGTTCCGGAATCGCGGTCGCTCGCCCGGTATCGACCCAGACATACGGAGGCATGTCCAGCGAACCGCAGTGAGCGTAATAGCCATCGAAGCCGTTGATGTCCGGCCCGTTTTTGATGGGTTTTGAAA
>CAYZYB010000473.1:0-4746 GCA_964481505.1 uncultured Planctomycetaceae bacterium
GATTGCCTTATGGTATTTTTCGTAGACGACTCTTGCCTGTTCCGATTCGAAAGCCTCGGCAGCTCGACGGTTGGCGTCCAGATACTTTCGATGAAAATTAGCGATCACGATGTACGGACGCTTTCCGGTTTCCGACTCGATCGCGTCGGCCAGCTTCTCGGTGAGCTGTTCTGTGAAATCATCCGACTTATAGCGAAACTGCCGAACGCCATTGCCACTGCGTGGCGGCACGTTTGGGATCACCTCTCTTCCGCCATGGGGCGCAGTCAGAATAATCGGCAAGTCACCCGGCTCAATCGAAACCAGCTGGCGAGGCACCTGTGCGAAAGCGACGGACTCCCGAAGGACCGAAAGCCACGCAAAAATGATCAATAAAACACGACAAACGTTAACAAACATCTTCCCGCCATCTCTTTTGAGTCCGCAGCCAAAGCTCTCAGGGAACTCACGCGCTGAGTCTCATCGTAAGTCGCACTGAATGCAAATTCATCAGGAATAGCAAATGACTGACGGCAGAAGACCAATGACAAATCATTCATTCACCACTCCAGCGTTTACCGAAAGTCTCGACGCCTTTTGCTGCCCGTTGCCTTCCGACACACCAAACTCGAGTTCTCTACTCGACATCCTCTCCACTGGTCGTCCCTGCTGCACCAGTGTAATAAATCGTTGCATTCTCCCATGTTACGTCAACCGTGCTGGCTTCACCATTTGCTTCTGAACGCAGATAGAGATACGTCGGCTTCGCGTCGTCACGCAGTCGATGTTCTGCAAGTATTTTGTAAGGTCCGTCGACTGTTTCTGAATACAGGTAGTAGAGTGTGCCATCAAGCATTGCCAGTCGAATGCGTTTCAATTTCGTCACTGGTACGGACCGCAGTGGTGTGTAGATGGTCGCGTCGCCAATAACGGTCTGGCGAGTATGGCCAAAGACCTCTGCCGCCCCGGTCGCCCGTTTTCTCAGCATGATGGAACCGTAATCGAGATACGTGCTGTCCATATAGAGCAGCAGTGCGACTTCGTTGTACTTCCCCGGAGTTGTCGGCGCATCTATTTGATGAACGTCGACCGTGGCTTCGATGTCAACACATCCCTGCAAAGAGTGACTAAGACGAGGAAGTTCGTAACGATCCGTCGTTGTCACTCTCAATCCCGTTTCAGTCGTTAGTGCTGAAGGTTCGTCAGGCAGGAGGGTGAAGTTGTTAAGAACACTCTCCCTGTCCGTCATGTCAAATGTCAGCGGCGTGAGCGTTTTTTGGCGTTCATCCAGCTTGCGTACGATCTCAGCCTCCGACTTTTCATTGGGCCAGTAATTCCGCAGGTCTTCCGCACGAATCGATAGGGACTCCCACGTGACTGTTGATTGGTTGCCGGCCTCAGCTTGCATCACGAGTGAAATGCAACTGGCTATGGTATCAGCATCCGTGACTTCGAGTTCGTGGAGAACACGGAAGTTCTCCGAATCGGCTTCGGCATACAGATAGTACACGACGCTGCCCCGCCGCGCGATTCGAATGCAGCCTGCTGTGGATTCCTCGGGGAAATCGTTCCCTTTGAATTTTCTTTGATAGTCCTTTGTCCTCCACTTATGAACATGCTGAAGACGCTCCCACTGTTCGTTGCCGTTGTCCTGTTTTCGCCGATATATGGCAACTTCATCCAACGTTTCGTTTTCGAACTGCATCCAAAGTCCAACACCAGCATGACCTTTGTGTGTTTTCACCGACTGCATGTCACGAAAACGCGCACGAACATCGAAGTCTCCGTGAAGCTGCAGATTGGCTTTGATATCAAACTGCCCTTCCGCTTCCCCGCGGTGAATGCGAACGCCGGACTCCACCGTCTCCATCGCCGCTTCTGTACCGGAAGGTATCAATGATGCGAAGTCAAATTCTTTCGTAGAGATTCCTTTTCGAAAGTCGTAGTCAACTCTGGCAGTGAGTTCTTCGGAACGTTGATTGATGTCATCGACGGTGATGTTTTTGATCTGCTGAGTTTCGTAGGCAGGGACAGTATTCGGCCAATCGCCGCTCCACACAACATTTCTGACCTTCGCCGCAGTTTGATCAGCATAGTGAAACAGCGAGAACGTACGTTGGCTGTGTGGCGGCATTTCGGTTGTGAAGATCTTCACGCCATTCAGCGTCAACCGGAGCATGTCGCCTTTGACTTCAAGTTGCATCGCGTTCCAGGCGTCTTCGCGAAGCGGCAGACTGGATATTGTCTTCTCGCTGTCGATGATCAGATTGGCCGGATCCGCGTCGTGTTGCCCGAAATGCTGATCTGTCAACTCGTGAATACCAACACCCTCAGGAGTCATAACGTAACACTGGCGACCGAGCGCTGGATGCACAAGATGTTTGCCGTTTTGATAATAGAACTCGTACGTGATTCTTCCGTCTTCAGCCATTGGTCGCACATAGCGAAGGAGACTCTCAGTGTACGTACCAGAAAGTTCGTCAACCTTGCCACCGATAATTTGGGCTGTGCCGTTGAGCATTTCGTCCTGACCAAACTGCGAGCCGGTATGCCAGTTTCCACGTTGGAACCATGAAGTCCAATTTCGACCTTCGTGACCACTGATGCGCATCTGCTTCGGTACGACAGGAGTCCCGGCGATGCGAAAATTCCGTATCGTCGGACGCCACCGTCGCCATGAACGAACGGCGAACCAGGAATCGTTTTGCTCCGGCAGTTCCACGCTGAACAATTCTCGCCCGTTGACGTGGGTATGCAGCACACCATCCTCAACAACGGCTCGGTAATGGTTCCAATTCCTGAATGTTGAAAGCGGTGGATCCATCTCCACCACCGTAGCAGTTTTAGAACGAAAGGCTCCATACTTGACTCGCGTCTGAGTGAATTCGACATCAATTCCTGCAAGCACAGCTGAGGTACTGCCAGCTGACACATCGAATTCGACCACGTAGTTTCCTGCCATCGGAATCTGATAAATAAGAAAGTCCATCTCATGACCACTCAACTTGAACACTTCGCTCGCGGAGACTTCCCAGTGAGCCCGCGGAGATCCTCTGCCGACTGTAATCGCATCCCGGTACTCGGCTGCGATCCAGTTGTCTAAATTCGGTGGGGTCATGAAGCTCTCCGGCTTCCCTCCATACGATGTGGCAAACGCGCAACGCCCTTCAAGCGATCGAATATGATCGAAGAAGGCTTCCCTGAGCGGGTCTTCAAACACCGTCCCTTTATGTTTGTAGTACGCTTCCAGCAGATCGGTCGGCAAAGAGTCAAACTCAGCAACGCCGGCGGTCTGAGACAGGACCAGTAGCCTGGGCCAATCTGCTTCATCCGCATTGATCTTCCTTGCAACAGTCTGAGTGGTGAATTCTTCCAGCGACAAAATCGCGTCTTCCGTTGGCGAATGCGGATTCAGAGCAAGTTCTGCAAGGAAGCCGATAGCTGCTGCTTTTCGAGCATTTGCGGGGAACGCTGCGGCCTGCGAAAGTTGCGTCTTGAGCTCTTCCGTTTTCTCCAATTGCACGGCCAATCCCACGAGGTCAAGTGCAGGAGACTGCACACCGTCAATAGTGCTCGAATGCACCGGCAGACGAATCGTCTTCCGATAGTCATTCGGAAGAATCCAATCCCGCAGCTGCTGGTACCTTATTTCCGGCGAAGCAACAGCGATGCGTTCTTGCAATGCAGAATTGTTCTGCCCAAGAATTTCTTCTCCAATGATCTGATGCAATGCTCCGCTTTGAGAGTTACCCGCAGCGTGTTGCTGATCTGCCATCGCGATTGGAAAACTCACCACAGCCCAGATGCTACACGCTGTGAGCCACAATCGAATGCGTGCCTCGCTGAGTGACGAGAATCCGCACTGCTGGAGTTTTCGTTCGAAATTGCGCATCAATCCAACGACCTCCGAATAGTGGCGCTTTGTAGAAACGAGTCGATTGACTCACAATTTCCCCGCGAATTTTCTTTGGTGGCACGCGACATTTCACCGATTCAGCAAAATCATCGTCGCATGAAGCGTCTCGGGCAATGCAGGGCGAGGCTATTTGCTTAGAAACGGGCTGGCACAGCCTTCATAGATCGCTGCTTTTCGCAACGTCCCATGTCCCCGTCGTGCGGATTGTGAGATGGTGAATTGGCCGCATTTCGATTGAGTGTCACAAATAACCTGTAACACCAGTGAAGGAGTTTCGCTGCGGGTTGAAGAAGATTCCCTTGCAATCATCGAAGCGTCGTGGCGACGGTCTGGTCGAGTGTTGCTGTAGGTGGTTTCGAGGTCGGGAAAGGGGAGCGAGTCTGCAGAGAACAACGAGTAAAACCGCGCGGCTTCCTTCGCGTTGGGCCCTTGAGTCCTACGAAGTTCGAGCAAGTTCGGGCCAGGTGCAGAGTTTTTGGTGTTTCGCCACAACGAGTGGTTTGCCGCGATTTTCAATGTTCGATTCCTTCTACAGCGTTTAAACATTATTGTCACGCAATTGCGGACGGTATAGTCGGCGACATGATGTCGCTCAATCAGGAAAATTCTGTCATGAAAAAGTCTATTTGGTCGCGATTCTCGTCGCACGCTCGATCCACTTCTGTCCTGATGGCAGCTTTACTGCTGATGGCATCCACGGCGTTTGCTCAGGACGAGTCGACACCGGAACAATCTGCTACCGACGTAGAAGCGTCCGAATCCGTCACTGCGGATGAAGCGGATAAACCTGTTTCGACTGACGAACCGGCTGAGATCGGTATCGAAGAAAAGATCGACAAGGTCTTTGGTGA
>CAYZYB010000474.1:0-4728 GCA_964481505.1 uncultured Planctomycetaceae bacterium
CTCGGTATGTGTTTGGGCATCCTGAAGATGCTGCAGCAATACCTGGCTGACCCAGCCGGTTCGCTGCCCGAAGTCTTTGAGGTATCCCAGCGATTTAATCGCGTCGGCACGCAGGACGGTCGGTACCGTTTTCGAATTTAGTAGTTTCTGTAATGTGCCGGCGAGCAATTTACGATCTTCGTCCTGAATCGGTGCTTCGGACGTGAGAACGTGGCAAACAACACTAACGGCGGCTTTGCGTATGGCAGGTGATTTGTTGTCGGTGAGTTCGGTCAGCAACTTTGCAGCGCTGCTGTTCTGAACCCAATAGCTTCTTGATGTCAGACTTAGCAATAGCGGGACAGTGGCCGGGCCGGAGGTTTGTTCGAGTTCTGCGAGACATAGTTCCACACTTTTTTGCTGCGATCGTGACTGCAAAACTCGGATCATCGTCCGTGCCATCGAAACGATTGGGTCGTCCGGACCGCTTAGCGGCGTAATCAGTTGCCGCTGTTCGGTGACACCCTTCTCCAGACTAACGCAGCGGAAGATGCCCATTCCCTGTGTGCGAGTCAGCACCAACAGAATGTGTTCACCCACTTTCAACGGTGCCTCCGCCGTGGGATCGGGTGCCGGGAGGCCAAGATCGGTTTCTGTCATCGGTAATTCGGGCCGAGTGAACACGCCTTTCAAAATCGAAACAGGTTCAAAGCGATACTCTCGAAGATTCGTTTCTCCTTTGGCTCCATGCACGACCGTGATCGGGCTGACGGTGGCGACGCGTGCGACCATCACCAGCTGAGCTGGCGCAATGCGTGTTTCCAGGTTCCAGTTTGCAAACCATTCTCGCTGATCTTGAACCGGACCTTCGTCCAGCGGAGCGGCGACAGTTGTCAGGCTCCACATCAGCCCGGCTGCGAAACCACACGCAGAAAGTACAGCGAAATGACGAAGTTTTTTGTGCGAACTTTTCATGAGGAAACCTCTTCGAATTTGGGTTGACTTTCGTCATACTGTACGTTGACAGAGTCAATAACACGAAGAAGGAAATTGTCACGAATTTGTAACAGGTAACCTCTGCAGCAAACGGATTCCATGGCTAAGCGTTACGCATTGAATATCGCTTTTTCCTCGACCTGATTTTTCTGAACGACAGCTGCAAATCAGCGCTTTGCGCTGGCACTCACTTGCGAACCGCCGACATTCCGCCATCTACGCCGATGACCTGGCCGGTGATCCATGAGCTGGCGTCGGAAAGTAGAAAGTGGCCGCTGGCTGCGATGTCGTCCACCGTGCCTGTTCGTGCCAGGGGATAGCGAGTGCCGAGCATTTCGGCTTTAGCCGCGTCGGCGAAGAACCGTTCAGTGAGCGGCGTGTCGGTGAGCGCCGGAGCAATACAGTTCACGCGAATGTTTGGCGATAGCTCGGCCGCCAGAGTTTTCATCAAACCTTCTACGGCACCCTTTGATGCGGCAATCGATGCGTGCATTGGCATACCCTGCCCCACAGCGACTGTGCTGAACAGCAGGACACTCGATGATTCAGCCGCTTTCAGTCCCTTCAAAGCAGCGTTGATCGTTTTCACTGCCCCCACAACGTTCAATTCGAAATCGTCGCGGTAGGTTTCTGCTTTGATTGATCGAAACGGACGCAGGTTGATACTGCCGGGGCAATAGGCCACGCCATCGATGGTTTCGGGCAGCAGGTCGGCCGTGATTTCGTCTTTGGTCACATCCAAAGTGACATGGGTGACGTTTTCCATCGACTCAAGAGCCTCTGATGTGCGGCTAAGCACGGTGACGCGATGGCCATCGCCGACCAGTCGTTTGACGATTCCCAAACCAATTCCCGAGCTACCACCCACGACGACATACTGACCGCTCATACGAAACCTCATCGAACCAAAGTAGATCAACAGACAATCTGTGCGAAACCGCCGCAAAGTTTGTACGGACACCATCAGAAAAGACAAGACCACAATACGGCGGTTCGCATGTTTGTCGAACGTCTTCGACGATAGCCGCGCTGTCAGCTGCGAACAGTGATTTCGCGTGAGTCGCTACAGCCACCGTGTTGGCAGGAAACAGTCGACGCTGCGTTTGTAAAGTTTCCATTCAGATTGCGCGGATCGAAGCTACCAGCGTAACCCCAGTGGCAGACGTCTTATTGCTCCAGGGAAGCAAGGCGATGTGGTGCCTGGTGCTTCCGCAATGTTGATTGGAGAAGAATGAGGGAATCGTAATGTTTTGCATTTTCCTTGTTTGTCAGACAACAATACAGTCTGCGGACCGCGAGAAATAGATGATCGGGCGATGCTCTCACTAACAATCCGCGGTGTTGTGAGATCGTTTTGCAGTGAAGGAATTTTGGAGCAGATGGCGAGCCCCGGAAGAGAACTGAAGTTCACATCGTTAAAGCGAATTGTTCCTCGCGAAAAGCGCGCAGCGCGGACGATAGAATCACCGGGTGTTCCAGCGTCTGATGAGTCGTCTGAACAAACTTCTGTTCCGACTTCGGGGCTCACTGCCGAACTTGCGTCGCCCATTGAACAAACGCTCCCAGTGAAACACCGTCGCCGACGGCGTGATAAGATTCAGGCCAGTACCCAGGTGGCTCAGCAACGAATCATTCGAATTCGATGCAGCAATTGTCGGACTGTGTTTCAGTTCAAAACGTCAGTCGACATGGTATACAAGTGTCGCGAATGCAGTGAGGTGATCCATGTCCGGATCAAAACCAGAAGGACGCGAATACTGTTGTTTGCGTTTCTGGGTCTTGCCGTGGCCGTCGCGGGTGTGTTGATCGCGAATTACATATCAGGGAGCATGAGTTGATCAGGCAGTGCGCCGTGAGGTGGCCGGTCGTCATGCCTGTTAGGTAGCCTTAGCCCTGAAAACGCTGAATTTTCAGAAAGTGTGTCACAAAAGTGATGCTTCTTCGCTCAGGTAGTCAGACACCTCTTCAGCGTGTCTTTCAGAACTCAAACACTACTTTACAGGTGCTCACATGTCGAAATTCCTCAACGCACTGACCGCCGCTATTGTGATTACAGCTGGAACTGTCGGTTTTGCCGACGATGAAGATCTGTTTTCTGATGTGCCAACAACTTCGGTCTTCGAAGATGCCGACGCCAACGATAAAAAACCGTCTATCACTCAGCGAGTGACAAATTCGGAAGCATTGAGGGATCTGTTGAAAGCTGCTGGCTTCGAAGTGAAAGTTGCCGGCAGTCGTGTCGTAACACTGGAAAAGAAAATTGATCCGTGGACCTTTCCAGCGTTGCTGGTCATTTCGGAAGACGAAAAACAGATTAGCATCATGCTGGGCCTGAGATCGATCAAAGATGTCAGTAAGGAACTGCCCGCGCCAACGCTGCTCAAGATGATGACGGCCAGTCAGGAGAATGCTCCTGTTCTGTTTTCGTATCACACGGTACGAGAACGCACGGAAGTGTCGCAAGTGATAAAGAATGAGAACATCACGGGACTGATGTTGCGAGACACCATCAACACGATGGCGATTTTGGCAAAGAAGACGGCTGCAGTGTGGGCGTCAACCGACCAGCTGAAAAGTGCTTCGGAAGAAACGAGCACACCTGTCGCCAGCAACCCGACAACACCGATCGCTCCGGCACCAACTGTGGCCGCATCGACAAAATTGGTCGGCAAGTGGTCGGCCGCTCGATCCGCCACTGAAGCGTTTGCTGTCGAAATGACGTCCACTGGCACTTTCAACCTGGTCTACATCAACAGCGGTAAGCAGACGAAGTCGAGCGGCAAGTTTACTGCGACGGCGACAACGTTGAGTCTTGTTGGCACTGACGGACTGAAGCTGGAAGGCAGGCTGAACATTAAGTCAGACACACAATTCAGCTTTTCACCCGCTAACGGAAAGCTGCTGGAATTCACGAAAGCGAAGTAGCGTGACGAACGCCCGTTGCGACTTCGTACCAGAACCTGCCGCTGCAAGGGGAATTGCTGCGGCAGGTTTCTTCGTTTCGATTGCGGTAGATTCTCTGGTTTCAGGCACATAAGTCCGTTTTGTCTTTTGTCGTTGACGAATAGTTGGAACTGTTATCCATCGACGATTTGTGACAGGGCGAATTGTGCGATCTGGCTTGCCGAAAAAGTGGTTCGCCGGACTTCTGGAGGCCAGTGGCGTTTTCTATGGTGTATTTCCATGCAGCGTTTCACAGTCGTTGACAGTGGCACGAGCCAATTGACAATTGAGTAGTCCATGATTCTGTGGCAGCAACGTTGTGGTCCTGGAAAAAGTGAGTTGGCAGATGGCGGGTGCTTTCGAGAATGAGATCCGAGACATGATGGCGAATGGCAACAAGATTGCCGCCATCAAGAGATACCGCGAAGAAACGGGTGCCGGTTTAGCAGAGGCGAAAGCGGCTGTGGAGTCGCTGGTGGCAGGTGAATCTTTACCCACACCAAATCCAATAGACAGCGCGGAATTGACGGCCGAAGTCGTGAGTCTGCTTGGCCGTGGCGAAGAGAATCAGGCCATCAAGCTCTGCCGTGAACAGCGAAGAGGAAGCCTGAAAGAAGCAAGGAAAGCGGTAGCACAGATCGCCGCCCAAAACGGCATCCCGTTGAGTTCAGGAATTGGTTGTCTTGGCGTTATTCTACCGGTTGCTGGGGTGGTTGGCGTGTTCTGTTGAAGCGTCGAATGCTGTGTATCTGAAATCAGCAAGAAGAAAAAGGTGTCTTCCTGTAAAAGATTCCACGATCTGTTAGAGGT
>CAYZYB010000475.1:0-4721 GCA_964481505.1 uncultured Planctomycetaceae bacterium
GAGGAATACGATCGCCCTTCAATCCATTGGGATAGCCGCTGCCGTCCACGGCTTCGTGATGGTGCAATACACCAGGAAGCACATAGCTGAAGTCTTTCAGATGCTTCAGAATCGCGTGCCCGGTTACTGGGTGTTCTTTAATGCGATCAAACTCGGCGTCGGTCAGCTTGCCTGGCTTTTGCAGTACGCTGTCCGGCACGCCAATCTTACCCACATCGTGAACAAGGCCGGTCATGTAGATACGGTCGCAGAATTCCTGATCCTGCTCCATGGCTTCCGCAATTTCCCGAGCGTAGACCGCAACCCGGTCGCTGTGTCCGCAGGTGTACGAATCTTTTGCGTCGATGGCGTTTACCAGGGATCGAATCGTCCCGTCGACCAGAGCTTCTTTTTCTGCCATGAGTCGGCAGTTCCGATCGTGTGCCGCAATTGCATTGGCAGCCGCTTCAACCAAGCTCGATTCGAAGCGACCAAACCCGCACAGCTCCTGAATCGATTGCACGGAGTCATTCAGATGCACGTAGTCTGCAAGGTGCTGAAGGTCTTTGTTGATCGCCAGAATCCAGCCCACATTGCGAGAGTCTGAAACAACCAACTTAACGATACTTGTCAGAACGCCTTCGAATTCTGCGACTCCCAGGGCTGGCGTTTCGTAGTTGCAGATTTCCGCTGTGGGGGCGATACCGCCACCGTGTTTAGCGATCAAAGACAGGATGACACTTTCCGGCACCTGAACATCGCCAGCCTGCCACATGTCCAACGGCATCGATTCCGTTGCATCGTCTCCGGGGTAGGCCACAAACGCTACGGTGCGAGCGTTGATGAGTTGCGACATTTCCGGAAGAATTCTCTCCGCAACTTTCCGCGGTTTGTTGTCGGCAACCGTTAGAGCAGCACTGCCTGCCAGTCCGTGCAACCACGCAAGTTCACCTTCACCACGATGAATGCGAGTGCTGTATTCTGCCAGTTGCGAATCCGACTCTCGCAGCTTTTGCCTCACACGCTGCCCGTATTCTCTTTGCACCACGGCCGCACTGGCAGCCTTCTGAGCAAGATCAAGAATGGATTCGGCGCTGCGAGTGACGATCGATAACGCTACCGTTTGTCGTTGGTGATCCGACAACGGAACAAGGCACAGGGAACGAGTTTGATCGAGTTCGAAGAATCGCACTCGCGGCGAACGAGAGGTTTCCCGCAATCGTTCGATGAGTTTTATGTAGAAGCCTACGCTGAGATCTTCCCAGCGTTTCCCCATCGTCTTCACACGATGCCACTGGCAATCGAACGCCCACACTTCGAAATCATCACCGAACAATTGTTCAGCGAGACCAAAGTTGATCGCGGGGCTATCCCGATTTTTTCGAGCGGTTTGAAGCATTGGGTGGACGAATTCACGCGTTCACGGCAGACGGCGCCTTCCAACAGAGTGAAGGCATTCCAGCGTGTGAAAACGTACCACTCCCTATTTTGCTGACCGGACATAACTCGAGAATCGAGATGATGCAAAGGCGAATTGTAATGGAAAAACCGGCAGAACCGGGCCAGCCCAATCGATGCTCCTGGTTTCATCGTCGTCGGCCCCGCCAAATCGGCTGCGCATGCTGCGAAGAGCACGCATGGCCTGCGGGATTGCGTCCGAATGCACACTGTTCGCCAAAGCAAAGACTGAGACTCTGCTCCTGGCCTGGCACACTTCCTCGCGCACCATCACCTCAGGCCAATGGCGTCCGATAAAACACTCCGGACATTCACGATTCCCGCCGTACTAACCGTTTAGTCGTTGAAGAACTTCTTCAGCAATTCGGTCCATTGGAATTCGGTCCTGCTGAAGTGAATCGCGGTCGCGGATGGTAACCGTGCCATCTGTCATTGTGTCGCCATCGACGGTGATACAATATGGCGTGCCAATTTCGTCCTGACGACGATACCGCCGACCGATTGCTCCCTGCTGGTCGTATTGACAATTCAACCCCGCAGCCTTCAACGACCCAAAGATCTCGGCCGCCTTTTCGGGCATGCCTTCCTTTTTGATCAGCGGAAAAACGGCCGCTTTGATGGGAGCTAATCGTGGGTGAAACTTCATGACCAGACGTTCCTGCAGATTGCCTTTTTCGTCCGGCTGCTTGTCTTCGTGATAAGCTTCGCAGATAAACGCCAGCGTGGCACGATCGGCCCCGGCCGAAGGTTCAATGACGTGAGGTGTGAATCGCTCCTTGGCCTGATCATCAAAGTACGTCAGATCCTTGCCACTGCCCCGGTGCTTCGGCTTGCCATCTTCGTTCAATTCGACCTCCAGTTCGCCGGCGGAATTCTTCGCCAGCTTGCCTTCCATGTGAGAACGCAGATCGAAGTCACCGCGATGTGCAACGCCTTCCAACTCGCCGTACTCACCTTCGTCGAGGAATGGGAACGCGTATTCGATGTCGGCCGTTCCAACTGAATAATGGGCGAGTTCATCAGCATGATGGTCTCGAAGAATCAATCGGTCTTTGCTGACACCGAGATCCAGATACCACTGAAAACGGCGATCACGCCAATACGTGTACCACCCGGAGGATTCATCCGGACGGCAGAAGAATTCGATTTCCATCTGTTCGAATTCACGCGAACGGAATGTAAAGTTTCGCGGCGTGATTTCGTTGCGGAAGCTTTTACCAACCTGGCAAATTCCGAACGGCAATTTAACCCGACTGCTGTCGACGACGTTCTTGAAGTTGACGAAGATTCCCTGCGCCGTTTCGGGCCGCAGAAATGCTGCGTCGTCATCCGTCCCGAGTGCGCCGATGATGGTTTTCATCATCAGGTTGAATTCACGAGGAGCCGTCAGAGTGCCAGCCTTTGATGCTCCCGGCGCGACGACGTTGACGAATTCGGAAACGCCCATTTTGTCCAGAGTCGTTGCGTCGCCATCCCACTGAAGTCTGTCGGCGTACTTTTTCTTTTTACCGAAAACTCGCAGAGCTTCAGACGCCATGTCGGCCTGAAAGTCTTCGGCGGTCGATGCGACCATCACTTTTGACAGCTCGGCTCCCGATTCATCCTGCTTAACAGTTTCGCCTTCGAAAGAAACCCATCGGCAACGGATTTGGTCGAGGCGGAAACGGCTTTTGCTTTCGCGACAGTCGACCATCATGTCATGAAACAAGTCGTAGTGTCCGGAACACTTCCAAACCTGCGGATTCATTATGAGCGCCGTTTCGACACCGACCATCTGGTATTTTGATGGAGCCGTTTCGGGGGCGATCAGTTCGTTGTGAGCGGACACCATGTCGTGGTACCAGCTGTCGCGGACGTTTCGTTTGAGTTCTGTGCCAAGGGGGCCGTAGTCCCAGAAGCCGTTCTGCCCGCCGTAAATCTCTGAATTCTGAAAGATGAAACCTCGCCGCTTACACAACGCGACGATTTTCTCCATTGATCGACTCATGTCTGCCCAAACCTTTTTCATGGTAAAAACTGATCCCTGCTGGATGCAGCGACCGCCGAACCCTCAGGCTGATGAGTGCTTCCCCATCCCACCGTCAAGTTCGCTGCGGAATTGTAGGGAGCCTTTGCGATGGCGCAAAGCAGAACCTTGCTCGACTCACACACGATGCCGAATTCGAGACCAGGACAACCAAATTCGGCCGTGATGGCGATCAGGATCAGGATTCGCTCACTAATGTTCGCCAGCCGGTAGCGTGTCGGAGAAAACATCATCCAATCGTCATGCATAAGGAGTTTTTGTGACTGAAGAACCTTCATCCGCTGCGATCACTCCGGATGACAACGTCGAACGGCTCAAACGGAATACCGCAATCCATGAACGCAATCCGTTGGTCATGGTTTTGTCCGCAGGATTGACGAGCCTCCCATGATCCCTCATTATGAACGACACAGTCAGCTCGGGATCGAGCGCATCTTAACCGTTCAATTTTGCAGGATTCAGGAATGTCTCGCGTATCTACTTTGCTCGCTGCGATCACGTTTTTCGCTCTTCAAACAGCTGCAACCGCTCAAGACAACGCCTCAGCCCACAACACTTTGACCGAAGAAGAAGCCAAAGCGGGCTGGAAGCTGCTGTTCGACGGCAAGGACATCAGCATGTGGCGAAATTATAAGAAAGAATCAGTGGGCGACGGCTGGAAGATTAAGGACGGCGTGTTGAGTCGCGTCGAAAAGGGCGCGAAAGACATCATCACGAAGGATCAGTTTGGTTCCTTCGAATTCACGGTGGACTACAACATCTCGAAAGGCGGCAACAGTGGTCTGATGTACCACGTGACTGAGGACGAAGAAAAGCCGTGGAGAACCGGTCCTGAAATTCAAATTCAGGACAACGTCGATGGCCATGACCCACAAAAAGCGGGCTGGCTGTATCAGCTCTACACCACAGAGAAAGACGCGACCAAACCCGCTGGCCAGTGGAACACATTGCGGATTCTGATCACTCCGGAAAAGTGTGTTCATTGGATGAACGGCACAAAATACTGCGAGTACGTTAAAGGTTCAGACGACTGGAAGCAGAAGGTTGCGGCAAGCAAGTTCAGCAAGTTTCCGAGTTTTGGTGTGCCAACGTCCGGTCACATTTGTCTTCAGGACCACGGTAATCTTGTTTCATTTCGAAACATCAAAATCCGCGAAGTGAAATAGCAGGCGAGCTGTTTCGTGCAGTGCCATCGCCTCGCAATCATTGTCCGAAGGGGGCGGAGAACGTAATCCCGTCGCTCTTCGGAGGCTATGGC
>CAYZYB010000476.1:0-4715 GCA_964481505.1 uncultured Planctomycetaceae bacterium
TATTACGACGATTCGTATGACTACGAAGATGGAGACTACATGGGCGGAGGTGTCGTCGAGTTTCACGATGCACAGCAGCCTGAGTACGCCGTTTACAAATGGGAATATTATCCCGACGGCCACGCCAACAGCGGGTTACTCAAAACAGAATATGATCCGTTGTGGGATGGTTCCAGTGCCGACGTCCACCGCACCGATTATGAGTATGACACCAACGGCAATCTCACGAAACAGCTGGGACCAGCCTCTGTCACTGGTGGTGACCGGCCGGAAACGAACTACACCTACGACGGTTTGAATCGCCTGGACACTGTTACGAATCCAGCCGGTCACCTTGTCACCTATACGTACAATGCGGCCAACCAGCGCGTTCGCACAACTTACGATGACGGTTCCACGGAAGAGACGCTTTATGGTGTTGTCGGCAGCGGCAATGAAGGCCTGGTTGTCAAAACCAAGGACCGTCGCAACGTTGTTACAGAATACACGTATGACCTTTCTGGTCGAAAGATACAAGTCACAGTGGCAACAGCATGGGACGCCGACATTCTGGATGGCAACCCCGATGACACACCGATCACTGATCGTAACGAACAGTCGATTACTACGTTCGTCTACCAAAACGGAACCAATCGCCCCATTGTTGTGAGGCGTGACGGAGCGAAATCGGACTACGCGTACGACCATCGTGGCAGAGTGATTGAGACGAAAACGTATCCGTATGCGGATAAGACGCTTACCAGCGACGTGGTCTACGAAAACAACCAAAAGCGATATACTGAAGATCCGTACGGTCGCCGGACTTACTTCGCATACCGTGCTTCCGACGGAGCGTTGGTGCGTCAGGTTAAAGAAGCCTATCCAGGCATGATCGACGCAGAAGTCGAAGCTGGCAGTAACGCACCGGCGTACACAACAGGCTACGATGCTGGCTATGTTGCCGGTTACGACTCAGGCTACAGCTACGACTACGAAGATTCGTCAGAATACGACAGCGGCGATGCAGCACAGAACGAAGGATATGTCGCTGGATACTACGACGGCCAAAACGACGGATACAGCGACAGCTATAATGGCGTGTATCAGGGACCTTACTGGATGAGCAGTCACGGTTCTTCTTTCTCCGTGCCGTCTGTGGAGCTGAATCCCTTTCTGCTGGCGCTACTCCGCGATGAAATTCTGAACCCAAAGTATGTCGTCAAAGACATGGTGCAGGATGTCGGAGGCAACACGATTCAGATCGTTGATGAACGAGCCATCCAGCACAACACTGATTTCAATACACGCGGCCAGACAATCCGAGAAACCAAAGCCGTCGGTACGCCCGTCGAAGCGATCACAGAAACCACTTACGACGCGGCAGGCAATGCCCTGGAAGTTCGCACGCCGAGGTACTTTGATCCTAACGACACCCACGGCTTCGAAAAATGCCGCACCGTGATGACATACGATGGAGCCAACCGTGTTCTCACACGAACGGAAGCCCCCGGCACCCCCGAAGCCGGGACAGAAAGTTACGTTTATGACACCAGTGGCAGACAAACCAGCCGCACGGATGCGCGAGGAAAAGTCTGGGCAACAACTTACGCCAGCTGCTGCGGCCACAGCGTCGCTAGCATCAACCCACTGGGACACGGCTCTATCACCAATCGAGGGCCATCAGGCTTGACGATTCATCAGGCATCCATCGCTGATGTTGCAAGCCAACTAGATCTACAGAATCCTCAAGAGGAAGATACCTTGAAAGAGTCTACTCGGGTTTATGACCCGCTAGGCAGGGTTGTAGCATCGTGTGTTTGGATGCAGCCAATCCAAGAAAGAATCACACAAATCGGCAGCTTGATTCCTCCGACCCCCCAATTCGGCAGAACAACGCGGAGCGCCTATGATCTTGATCTGACTGACAATATCGGCTTGGACAGCGGTGGGGGTTTTACCTTTGATGGGGACAATGGGCTCAGTGAGATTTCTGTTTCGCTAAAAAATGCCATCAACAAGCTGTCTGAAGATAGTGCTGAAGGTGGAGCTAATGTGTCCTTTTCCAATCTGTGCAACGGGCACGCCGTAGTGTCCGTAACACCAGCGGGGCGTGTGTCGTTTCACATATATGATGGACTCAGGCGAAAGAAAATGTCCGGCTTTCTTGGCGGCAGTGCCAACTCTGACGTAAAGGATGTGCTTCTAACATGGGAATGCTACCGACACGACCAAATCATCACGCTCGGTGATTCACAATTGCTTAGCGAAGTGGTAGGGAATCCTTTGGGAGGCGAAATCTTGACGTATCGCAACGGCATGGGCATGGCGATACGAACGGATGTCAAGGGGATTTCATTCGACCGCCATTTTGATGCGTTCGGGAACTGCATTTCTACACAACAGGCTAACGGCCTCATACGTACATTCGCATTTGACCCCTTGAACCGAATGCTCACGGCATTGGATGATTCCAATCGTACTACAGCCACATCGTTCGACTCAGAAGGAAATGTCCTCGCACAAACAAATGGCGCGGGCAACACACAGGTCTCAGCCTATGACGCTCGCAGCAGACGAATCGCGGCAGGCCATGCCAATGGCGGGACTGAAGATTTCGTTTATGACCTGAACGGTAATGTCGTTTCTCATACCGACGCAGATGGCAAGAATACGCTATATAGCTACACCGACGACGGGCGCATGGAACAAAAACGTTACCCGGGCCACATGGAAGGCAGCACTTATGGAGAACAGGGATTCGATTCGATCGGATTTACATTCGACGCTGTCGGGCGTTTAGTTGGCTGGAAAGACCAACTGGGAAATACAGTCAATCATGCCTATGACATGGCATCGAAATTAATTACGAAAACGTACAAGGATGCGAATGGGGGAACCGTAGATGTTGATGGTTTTACCTACGACGCGGACTCAAAACTTATCTCTGCTAGCAAGGGCCGGTATGCCAACCTTGTGGGGATTACTCACGATGCCGTTGGCCGAGTCGTAGAAGAGTCGCTGCAAACCCATGGAAAGACGTACGTCTCCTCAATGGAATTTGACAGTGCAAATCGTCGGACAGCGATTACATACCCCAATGGTGACATTGTTACGACTACGTTCACTGACCAAGACCGTTTCGGCACCTTGGAAATGGTTTCGAACGGGGTGGTGCAGCCAATTGCTACCTTCACCTACGACGAAGGTGGTCGCGAGCAGCTTCGTGCCTTGGGCAACGGTGTGGAAGTTTCAAGAACATGGTCAGATGGTGATTTAGCCGCAATATCAGCTGCGGGACTCATCAGCCACAACTACGGCTATAACGAATCCGGCAGAGCATTAGAAGAGTCGAGGACTGGAATCGCATCTGAGTCCAGTTGGTCTGCCACGTTCGACCAAGAAGACAGGCTGGTCAGCTGGAGTACGACCGGAGGGACGGTGAAATCGTGGCAGTTAAGTGGCGAAGGAGATTGGGAATCCGTTACGACTGATGGTGCTATTGAAAACCGCAGTCATAGTCCGTCTCATCAGGTGACAGAAGCTGCGGGTGCCACCATACGCCACGACATGAAGGGTAATACTTTAGACGCTGAATCAAACTTGGAATGGGACAGTGATAATAACCTGTTTCGTGCCATAACAGATGACACTGATACCATTTACGCGTATGACGCGTTGGGACGGCGAATTGCCAAGTCCGCCGATGGTGCAGTAACGATCTATTTTCATATTTCGTCTTCGTTGCGGGGGGCTCCGTATGCTGGTCAGTTGCTCGCGGAATATAAGTCATCATCTGAGCCATCGGTCGCAGATCAGGTTTATGTCTATGGTGAATACATAGATGATGCCGTGGCGATAAAGACGGCTGCAGAAATAGCGTTCCTTACTCACGATCGAAGATACAGCGTCACATCCTTGACAAATTCTACTGGAGCATTGATTGAGGAGTATGCATACTCCGCCTTCGGCCAATGTACCGAATACGCTCACCCAGTTAGTTCCGGGGTGAGAAATCCGTTCCGATTCACTGGCCACATTATCGATGCAGAATCACAATTGCTCTACTGTCGCGGCCGAATGTATTCACCAAATCTTGGGCGGTTCTTGAATCGAGATCCACTTGGATCGATAAACGGAAGCAATCTCTACGCGGCTCATTTCATTCCTAATGGTATTGATCCTTCTGGACTATTTGCTCCGCCCAGTAGGCACCATTGGATTCCGCAACATTTGATGGATGCGTTTGAAGATCTCTGCGGCGGTTCTTTTGACGCAATGGGGTTTGATATTGAAGAGTTTGGAGATTCGTTGACTAGTCAGATGTCTGGTGGATTTGAATTTGGGGACGATCATCACATGATCGAATATCCTAATCAATATCCCGGTTTTGAGAACGAGGAGCCTTGGAGGGACCAAGTGGCGGACATCTTCGACGAAAATGAGGACTGCTGTGAGGCTCTTGAGGAGTTAGGAGCGGCAATTGCGAGAAGGTGGGAATTGGCCGCCGACATCTTCAATAGTCAAAACCAGTTTGTTGGACCACTACAGCCACCTGGATTCGTGAATTATCAGACCGGGGCTCCCAGCGACTTTTTCATCAAGGACATTTTTTCAGAAATGTGCGAAGAAAAGGAACCTTGCCCTGAGCCTGAGCCTGAGCCTGAGCCGGTGCCGGTGCCGGTGACGAACCCACAGCCGATATCAACTCCTATAGGTGAACCAATTCCCTTCCCGTA
>CAYZYB010000477.1:0-4712 GCA_964481505.1 uncultured Planctomycetaceae bacterium
CTCTGGGGGCTCGAAAGCCAAAAAGCAGAATGACATACACAACCGTCGTGGTAGCCGCCGTTACACCATAATTAATATAGGTCGACCCCAGAAAGTACCCGGGCGGACGCTCAAACCCAAATTCGCACTCGGCGCACTCTGTATTCATCT
The DNA here is from genome assembly GCA_964481505.1 of uncultured Planctomycetaceae bacterium. Classification (GTDB taxonomy): domain Bacteria; phylum Planctomycetota; class Planctomycetia; order Planctomycetales; family Planctomycetaceae; genus Fuerstiella. Next base: position 151 of record CAYZYB010000477.1, read on the forward strand.
GGAACATATTGCGGAAAAGCCTCCCGCGAGAACACGCAGGACAGCGCAACCGAGCGCCGCGCCAAACCGCCTGACTAAATGTCAGGTGACCAATATCGTTGGGATTTTCCGCTGGTATGTCACTCATGGCAAAAACACAGTCAAAGGATCCACTTCGACTCGACTAGACCAGACGTCTAAATTCGAAAACTCCGCAGACAATAAATCTGCAAGCTGCTCCACAGCCGGCCGCTCACTCGAATAGTGCCCCAGCAAAACCAGATTCACTCCGGCCGCTCTAGCCTCCAACGCACCATGAAATCGAGCTTCGCCAGTGACAAACGTGTCACAGCCAAGTCGAACAGCATCGACGAGATACTCAGCTGCAGCGCCACAGGCTACAGCCACACGACGAACCTCCGCGTTTGAAGTCGCCGTATACTCGAGGTATTTTGCGTTGACTAAACCGCTGACCGTCGTCAAAAACTCGATAAGAGGCATAGACAAACTCAAACTGCCATAACGCCCGCCCCCAAGCTCCTCGTCGTCTGGCAATGGGCGAATCGGCGCGATGTCAGTCAGCCCAAACGATTTTGCCAACTGCTGGTTGATTCCATCCGAAGCACTATCGAAACTTGTGTGCGGGCTATAAACAGCGACGCCGTTTTCGATGAGGCTCAACAGCAACCGTCCTTCTTGCGAATCGTCCGCAACCCGTTTTGTCCCACGAAACAACACGGGATGGTGCGACACCACCAACTGCACATTCTTTTCGACAGCCTCAGCCGCAACATCTGTCGTGAGCGTCAGGCAGGTCATGATATTCTGAACGGCTGCACTGCTGCGTCCAATCAGCAAACCGGTGTTGTCCCAGTCTTCGGCAAGACGAGGAGGAGCAAAGTCTTCCAGAAATGAGACAACATCTGAAATGGTAGGCATAGCGAAAGACACAAACGGCCAGGAGGACTATCGAAGAGAAGAACCAGCGAACGATCAAACACTGCAGGCAGAGATTAAGATCTGGGGAACACAGAAGATACACGGACGGGCACGCCCGGAAAAGCCGATTCATAAGCTGAGCGGAACCGAGCAGAAGAATCCCACTGTTATCAGTGAAACGGTTTCGCGGCTTCGCGAAATGGGAAGAATGAGAGTAATCTGTGCTCCACCCGAACAGCATGTGAACAAACGGAAGACAACGGTACCCCAAACTCAGGGCTTCTCTGCGGGAGAACTCTGACGCAGAATGAGAAAGCGACGAACCAAAACTCAGCACTCTGCGTAACCACCATCGAAACCCAAAAGCGATCACACCCTCAGCTACGTCCACCCAGAACAAATCATGCCACTAAGACTCGCAGTTGCCACCGAAGACTTCGGTCCTTCCATCAAAAAGTCTATTGGTCTTGCCGCAGAACTCGAAATACCTGGCGTTCGCCTCAATACGCGCACAGAACTTGACGTCAGGAATGCTTCAGAAACGGCACTTCGACAGATCCTCCTGTACGTCACCGAGCGCCAGATGCAAGTAGCCGGGCTGAGCTGTCCGACAAAACATGCGCTCTTCGAAGATGAATTTCTCGAACCGCGGCTTGACATCATTCGCAAGTCGATGGCACTGGCTCGTCAGTTGAATACCCGCGAATTACTCATCCGCTGCGGCCACATCCCGGATCCGGACAATGACAACTCTGCCACCACACCAGCCACCGCTTCCATCGACGATCAGGTGAACCCGTTTTCGTTCGAGAAGCCTGCTGTTTCGAGGGAAGCGTCACCAGCGAAAAAATTCTCGACACTGTGCCAGATCCTCAACGACCTCACACAATTCGGAAATCACGTCGGTTGCGTCCTCAACCTGCAGTTGTCGACCTTCGACCTCCCACTGATCCGACGAATGCTCAACGAAGTGACCGGCGGACCTCTTAACATTGTTTTCGATCCAGCAACCGCCGTCATGACTGGAGCCGATATCGACAGCACCTACCGAAGCCTGTATCAAACAGTGGGCTACATCCGTGCACGAGATGCCGTTCGAAACGTGGATGGCGGCGGAATCGAAGTAGGTGTCGGTGCTGGCATCGTCGACTGGGTTGGGTTGATCCCAACACTCGCCGAAGCAGACTACGCAGGTTGGATTTGCGTCGAAAGAACGGGAGGCGACAATCGCCGCGAAGACGTCCGCCGGGGTGTTTCCGAACTGAAAAACCTGATTCCGCAAACTGGCGATTGATAATCCGGCCGCAAACACGGACGATTGTCTGTAGGACCTGAAATCAAACGTCCGTCGCTTCGCCACTTCACACCGCCACTCATCACGTCATTATGAAGAACATTTTGCCAGCCCTGATTGTCCTGATCGTCGCCGCAGCTGGGCTGGCAGGTGCAATGATGATGTCGGACAACACTGCGGACCGCCCTGCCCCTCCCACCGCAAACGCCGAGTCAGACAAACCGGACGACGTAGAACCGAACGGGCGAGCCGCTGCAGTGGAACCCACTCCGCAGATCGCCTGCAACGCACTGGGACTGCCTGTTCCTGTCGTACGAAACGAATCGGCACTCCATAATCGCGAGATCGTTGAGCGAATAAAGAACAAGGTTCCACCGAAGCTGACCAGGCAACTCACTACGGAACCGCCAGCAGACGCACAACCATCAAAAGCAAAGCTCGACGGCATGATCTGGATCCCCGGCGGCGTCGCTGTCATGGGAAGCGACACCGGACCGCCAGACGAAACACCGCCGCATCCGGTCGCAATCGACGGTTTTTGGATGGACCGCACGGAAGTCACAAACCGACAATTTAAGGCGTTCATCGAAGCGACGGACTACATCACGCTGCCCGAACGCAAACCCGAGCTGCGCAGCATACAGAAGGGATCCGGCCTGGAAGACATCGCCATTCTCGAAGAATTCAACCAGCCCGGTTCGATCTGCAGCCTGCAGCTCAACAGCAGAGACGACATTGATCCCGAAAAGGGAGCTTACAGCTGGTGGCAATATGTTCCGGGCGCAGACTGGAAACACCCAGAAGGCCCGGACAGCAACATCGACGATCGCATGGATCATCCGGTTGTTCACATCAGCTGGCTGGACGCAAAGGCCTATTGCGAATGGGCGGGCAAACAGTTGCCAACAGAAGCTCAGTGGGAATACGCCGCGCGGTCAGGCAAAGACGGAGCTTTCTACCCATGGGGAAACGACCGCAATCCTGATGGCGAATGGAAACAGAACATCTGGCAGGGCACCTTCCCAATCGAAGACACAGCCGAAGATGGATTCAAGACGACAGCTCCCGTGGCAACCTTCGATCCAAACTCCTATGGCCTGTATGACATGAGTGGCAACGTTTGGGAATGGTGTGCCGACTACTATCAGCCGGAATATTATTCGGTCAGCCCACTCCGAAACCCACCGGGGCCGGACAGCAGCTTCGATCCCCAGGAACCCGGCATCATCAAACGGGTGCAACGTGGTGGCAGCTTCATGTGCAGCGACCAATACTGCATCGGATACCGTGTCTCCGCCCGCATGAAAGGCGAAGAAGACACCGGCGCATTCCACACAGGCTTTCGGTGCGTCGTTCCGGTCGAAAACTCAAACGCAGCTGATCAGGATTGAAGCGACGCAATTGCCAAGCCACATTCGGTTGGCCGAATTACTCCGGCCGATCCAGCTCGAACCGTTCGGTGGTGCGACAATAGCTGAGCCCGCCCATGCGGCCAACAGCATCGAGCAAATCCGGGTCGACAAGATCCCCCGCCCCAACGACCGCATCGTCGATATGAAGGTGAACCACGTTACCGACAACAACATTTGCTCCGCCGGGGCCTTCACCAATGTTCAGGATCTGCATAGTTGTGCACTCAAACTGCACAGGACTCTCCGCGACACGCGGAGACTTCACTTTATGGCTTCCGACAGCAGTCAGATTGTTGATGGCGTCGAATTCTGATTCATCAGGCGGGAGATTCGCTGCTGTTGCATTCATCTGTTCGGCAACAGCAAAGGGAACAATGTTCACCACAAAGTCTTCCGTCTCCTGAATATTGCGGAGAGTATCTTTCGCCTCTCCGGCACGATTGTTGGCGGGACAAAACAACAGGCTCGGAGGACGAGACCCAACGCCGGTGAAGTAACTGAACGGAGCGATATTGGTAACGCCGTGCCTGGAAACCGTCGAAACCCACGCTATTGGCCTGGGGACGATGCAATGAATCATGTGCTGATAGAACACTGATGGCCGCACTTCAGCCGGATCAAGATCCACAAGCCTCTCCTCAATAGATTATTGTTGCCGCAGGCACAATGGCTTACTCTCGGACACAAACATGGTAAAGCGCTCGAAAGCACTCAGCTTCCACGTACGCGATGGTATGTCTTCGAAAGATGTGCCGACGATGAGCGACGGACAACGTGAAAGAACGCAACTCACATCAGGCAGCGTCATCGACAGGAATCAATCGAGGCACAGGCAAACGCAATCCGACGACGGGCCCGCGAGCCTTCTTGAGCCCGTGAAAATCATGCCGCATGAACGATCGAAGCGATGGAGAAGCCTTCATTCTAAGGTATTGCTT
>CAYZYB010000478.1:0-4709 GCA_964481505.1 uncultured Planctomycetaceae bacterium
GCCGATCACATTCGGAGCTATCGTGTTGGAAGTCCGTCTGGAGATAAGACGTTCTCTTCACCATCAAAGATGGTAACAACGGTAGACGCGTCGCGGAGTTTCTTCATCGATGTTTCGCGAGCGGCCTTTTGCTTCTGAACAATGATCTTCTGTTCAATCTCATTCTGCACTTCAGCCAGTGGAGCCGTTCTGGGCATCTGATGTTCGATGATGTGGTAAACTTCAAAGCGATCGTCACGCACGAAGACCTTGGTGAGTGATCCGGGCTTCAGTTCAAACAGACGCTTTTCCAACGTCTGGTCTGCCAGGCAGCCCTCAGTCAACCAGCCCATGTCACCACGTTTTTCAGCGCTCAGTGAATCAGAGTATTGCGTTGCGAGTTCAGAAAATTCTTTCCCATTCTGCAACTGTTCCAGGACATTGGTCATCACTTTTCGTGCAGCATCCTGGCCGCCGTGTTTGTCAAATCGAACGACAATTTCCTGCCACCGAACACGTTCTTCGGTTGTAAACTCTTCCACATGATTCTTGTAGTAGTCCACAATTTCAGGGCGTTCGATTTTCCTCGGCGTATCGGACAGCGTTGACAGGTACCCCTGAACTTTCTGCATGCGAACAAAACTCTCGCGCAGGAGGTCGATGGAAAGTCCTTCTTCCGCGAGTGCAACGTTTAGCTCCGAGTCTGTTTCAAGATGCTTTTGCGTCTTGATATTGTTCACCACGTCGGCAAACGGTTCTTCCAGCGAAGCATTAATGGCTTCCTGTTGCTCGGCGGGAACTGCTTTGTTGAGCGCTGCCAGGACAATTTCCTGTTCAACATAACTGTCGATTCGCCCTTTGATCTGTGCTCGCAGAATTTGTTGTCGCTGTTCATCAGATATCTGCGGGTTGTCTTCCAGCGTCAGTCGGACGCTGCCTACCAGGTCGTCAACAAAGATTGGATTGCCGTTCACTTCAGCAACAATCGTGTTGCCAGTGAGTGGGACGTCGTTGGCTCTGGACAGACTGACCGGAGAAATGACGGCGTTCGCCTGCTCTGGATCAGCCGTCGCCAGGCTTGCTTCATTGTTGTACGAGCCACGTGGAGGTGCGGCGGTGAAAACCGGATTGTCATCAACCAAAGTCTTACCCTCGCAACCGGAGAGCAACACGCAAACCGCGAACGCACACAGGCGGGCAGAATTGAGTCGACAGATTTGACGAAAATTACAAGCGGCCACAGGTGCGTCCATGCAGACAGGGCAAAACAGAATGGGGGTATTTCAGCAACTCCCAAATTGTATCGCTGTTTTCGAAAAACCGGCAATAGCGCCTGCGCGGCAACAAGGCCAAAAACACTGAGACTCTGCAGCGGATTCTGCCGAAATGGGTGGTGTTTGCCTGCGAATCGCAATCAGACGTGGGAAACCGAACGTGCCGTAGGGAGCGCCGGCAACTTAATCAAACCATTCGTCTGCCGGGTCAAACTTTGGAAGTACCACAATCAGTACCTTCATGCTGCCCAATGCTCGATGGCGAACGCCGGGAGGAATCACAATACTCACGCCAGTTTTGACGGGAATGATCTCGTCATCCAGCTCCATCTTCGCGTCGGGGCCGCATTCCAGGAAGTAGTACGTTTCCGTAAGCGTTTTGTGGTAGTGCTTTCTGGCATTTTCACTGATCTCCGTCACGTGCAGGGTGCCGGGAAACGTGTCCACGTCCGCGAAGGCTCGTCGAGCGGTCCCGCAGGGGCAGGGAACGCCTTCAATGTTCGAAAAGTCGGCAAGGTGATATCGCGAAGTTGATGCTGTCATGCGTTAAAGGATATGCCATCCGACGAGCCGCCTCGAATGAATTCGACCAAAAATCCACCACGAATTTTGTTGCCGTTCTTCGGAATTTCACTGGCCAGATTACGGAGGCCCAATTCCGTCAATCGCCCGCACCGCAATAAATGCTATAGTTCCCGGAATACGCCAGTTTGCCCGTTTTGAGACCTTTTCAACGTTGCGAACTCCCGCGCCCTCCAGAACACTGCGGCACAATATTCGTTTTTTATCCGCTGATCGGCAGACGAACTCACTATCCCATGAAAATTCAACAACTTCTGGAACACCACGGCGTCAGCATCAATCCTTTCAGTCAGGAGGATGCTCAGGCCGACCACGTTTTTCAACAGCATTGTGCTGAAGTCATCTACCATCCCGCGTGGGATAAAGTGCTTGGCGATTGCAGCAATCCGTCAACATCGATTGTATTCGGGGAAAAGGGCGCCGGCAAAACGGCGATTCGACTGCAGCTTGTCAACGCCATCGACGAGCACAACAAAAAACACCCGCAGTCTCGAGCATTCGTGATCAGCTATGACGATCTGAATCCGTTCCTGGATACTTTTCGTGATCGACTTAGCCGACGAAAAAAGCAGCCCGACAAAGCTCTCAAAGAATGGCGACTCTGGGACCATATGGACGCCTTGCTCACGTTGTCGACGCGACGGCTGTGCAACGTGATTGCGGATGAGCATGCGTCCGACCCTGACATCCGGATGCAACAATTCAAAGAACTTCCACGCCTGCGAAAGCGTGACCTGTTGGCGCTGGCAGCTTTCTACGATCAGTCGTCTGATCAGTCTCACTGGAGACGGTGGAAGCGAATCAAAAGTCGCATTGGTTTTCTGGCGTTCAGTGCTCACTGGCGTTTTCTGCTTGGCGTTGTCGTGACGCTCGCCACGCTGGGTTTTGGGCTTCGAGAAGTTGGCGGCATCACGGACGTCATCGCAGTGATGAAGCAATGGTGGGTCTACGCCGTGATTGCAGCTGGCTGGTTACCATGGGCAAAACGCTTCGTGACACTGTGGTGGAAGTCGAGGCAAATCGCGAAACAGGTGCGCATTCTGGAACATGGTTCCGGTGTCCTGCGTCGGATTCTGTCACGCTTTCCCGCCCGGGAACTCGATGGTCAGCCAATGCCGTCGCGAGATCGCAGCGACGATCGCTATGAATTGCTGTCAAAGCTGCAACGAATTCTAAAGCCGTTGGGTTTCACCAGCATCGTCGTGTTAGTTGACCGCGTCGACGAGCCTCATTTGATTAACGGTTCTGCAGAACGAATGAAGGATTTCCTGTGGTCGATGTTTGACAACAAGTTCCTGAAGCATCCTGGCATCGGCTTCAAAATGTTGTTGCCACGGGATGTCGTCTTTTATCTGGGGCGTGAGGAGAAAGAATTCTACGAACGTTCGAGACTGGACAAACAGAATCTGATCAAAAGCCTTGAATGGACGGGGGAGTCGTTACTGGACATGGCAACGAATCGGCTACGTGCCTGTCGTACCGAAGAGGCATCTGAGAGTCTGTCGATGAAAGACTTCTTTGCTGACGAAGTGACGGAAGAGGAACTCATCAGCAAATTTGGAAAACTTCGTGTCCCCCGTCATCTGTTCAAGTTTCTCTACCGTCTGCTGACCGATCATTGCAACAAATCGACCGAAGACAACCCGCAGTGGAAGATCACGCACGAGACACTCGAAACCTCCATGGCTGGCTACGAGCGTGAACTGGAAGCGATGGACCGCGGATTAGGAACCGGCTAAGCCTCAGATCTTAGATCTGACATCTGAAATGGGTGCAACTCGGCTTCCGCAGCAGATTTCTCTCGGTGTGCGGCGGAATCCGGTCTTTGAAAAGGCTGGGCGAGATCACTCGGTACTGTTTACATTTCATTGACGACGCGGGTAATTTCGTACAGATTTTGTTGCAGGCTTAAACCACAGATAACCCAGATATTCACAGATGAAATGCGGGAGTCTGCTTGTGTCTTATCTGAGTTCATATGCGAAATCTGTGTAAGAAATTATTTCACCAGCCTTGAACAAAAAACTGTGTCTTTTCGCGGAACCCGAGTTGCACCCATCTCAGATCTCAAATTTGAAATTTGAAATCTCAGATTTTGTGACGCATTCAGGCGATGCCCACGGCCACGTTTCGTGATCACTCGCTGACGTACTCTTCGATCTTCGACCGGTACTCATTCGGAATCTCGACAGACGTTAGACCTTCGTCACCGTGCGCGACTCGGCAACAGACGGTCTTCATCGTTCCGCGTGCCACGGGACGGCCGTCGATATCAAATGTAACGTCGTACGTGAGTGATTTCACACCGATCCGTTGCACGGTAAGCCGCACGTTGAGTACGTCTTCATATCGGGCCGGCGATTCAAACCGGCACTGGCACGAAACTCGCGGCCATCCCAGCACACTGCCGTCTGGCTGTTGGTTGACGATTGTCAGGCCGAGCGACCGAAAGAAATCGTGTTCGACCTGTTCCATCCAGCGATAGAAGTTCGAAAAATGAACGATGCCCGCCATGTCGGTTTCGCAAAACACAACGCGGCGAGTCGTTTCGAATGATGATGCCATAATTTCTCTGCGGCAGTTTCTACTCTTTGGCTTCTTCAGCGGACTTCACACCATCCGCCGATTCTGTCGGCGCAGCGTCTCCAGCCTTCTCGCCTTCAGCTGCATCGTCGTCGGCAGCCTCCATCAAGGGACGTTGCCTTTCTTCCGGTGCTGCCCGATCGTAGCCGCCTCCCGCATCGTCCATGCTTCCGCTGCCTCCCATGGCGTCATCGCTGCCGCCTCCTTCGGCGAACTCGATCGACCTTTGCAATGCCTCTTTCGCTGAATTGATCATGGCATCCGTCGGCCGCTCGGTGCTGTATCTCATGG
>CAYZYB010000479.1:0-4701 GCA_964481505.1 uncultured Planctomycetaceae bacterium
CAATGAGACACCGCTCCTTTCAACTGCTCAGCACCAATTGGTCAAGATCTCATGATCAGATATCGCAATTTTGGAATTCCTGTCGTCCTGATTCTCATCATGATGAACGTGTTTGCTCCCGAAGCACGCGGCGACGAAGACACAAATATGATGTGCCCGGTCCTGTCAGACCGTGAAGCGAGCGCCGACTATGCTGTGACTTACAAAGGCAAAGAAGTCCGATTCTGCTGCAGCGAGTGCATTATCGAATTCAACAAGCATCCTGAAATCTACGAGACCGTTCTACCGCAGCTTAAAGAGCTTCCACTGCGGCTACGCATTCAACTGTTCATGGGCGAATATGGTTTTCTGGCCGTTGGATTCGTTTTGTTACTCGCATTGATCGGCCTCCAAATTCATCGACATCGAAATCCCGTCACAGACGAAGCCGCAGCTGGCACCTTCGGAAAACTTCTCCAGAAAAAAATCTCCGCCACCGTGCCATTGCTCGCTCTGGCCGGTTATCTGGGCTTCGAAGTCTATTCACTTCACAGCGAACTCACAGAACGACGACTCAAAGACGAAATCCACTTCGCCACGTTCCATGATTTCGGATTCCCTCCGACGCCAAGACGCCCTGACACAGAAGCTCGCCTAAGAGCATCATTCTATCGCGGCAACGACGAACGCAGCCCAAAACTATTCAACAACGGTAACTATCGAACAGCGAAATTCGACATTTCCCTTTGCGATCAAGACGGCACCTCCATCGAAACCGGTGACAGCGTCCTCGACAAGGATCTGTATCTGAAATTCGAAATCGACCGACCACCGTTCACGCCTGACTTTCTTTACGATCAGGACATGATGGACACAATGTTTCTGACTGCAGAATGCGACTACTTTCTCGGTCAAAAATCGCCCGTTGCAGATGAAGTGGGGCTCACCGAAACCGAAACGATGCAGAAATGGCAGGCACTGTTTCCCATTCGCAGCTGCAACAGCAGTGACGGCAGGACCTGTGGCTGCTGCCTGAACGAATGCCGAGGAACTGTGTACGTTTGCGAAAAGTTCTTCCAGGAATCATCACTGCCGTTTGTCGGCAAGAAACAAATGGGAGCAAGATTTCACTACGCAGTTCGATACGATCTGAACATCAAGGACGGCGTTCTCGTGGAAGATTCGGACATGTACATGGGAGCATTGTATCGCACTCGCAAACTTCCGACGTGGCGAGTGCCAATGTCACAATGGTTCAGTCACGAACCAATCCCCGAACTGCCCGGCGAGAACGTCGACGATCCGGAGCTGTTGGGAATCACCGATCACATCGCGAAACGAAATGGTGCTGCGGGACCGCAATAGCGGCGGCGATTGAAGCTTCGGTCAGTAGATTAAGCGACGACGTCATTTCACCACAGTGACTTTTCGAACACTGCCATTCGATGTGCCGATCACCAGCGATGATTCGGTCGGATGAACGGCGATTGCATTGATCCAGCCGTCTTTCTCTATTTTGATTTCTTTCATCTGCAGAGATTGTACGTCCACTGATCGCAGGCGCTGATCTTCTGTGCCGACAAACACATGCGCCCCATCACTGGAACATGCCACAGCCGTCGCTGGTGATCCCATCCGCTTGAATCGCACCATCCGACCTATCGTCGGCTGCCAGAATCTGGCCGTCCTGTCGCTGCTGACGGAGACAACCTTTGGCAGCTCGCCCTCTGGTGTCGGTAACACGCCCAGCTCGTTGACCGAATTCGTATGGTTCGTTAGCGACCGGACCGGCTTCCCGGTCGCCAGATCCCATACACGTATCGTTTGGTCCAGACTACAACTCATCAATAGTTGACGATCCTTAAGACAGCAAACTCCGGTCACCGGCTTCGAGTGTCCTCGGAGAGTTCGCACGAGATTTCCGCTAGACGCCTGAAGAAGGTGAATGCTGTGATCATGGCACGCAACGGCCAATGAGTCCCCGGCAAACGCAGCGGCATATGCAACATCTTCCGACAGCTGCTGTTCCCAAATCAGATTCAGCCCCGGCCACGAATACAATTTTACACTTCCAAACTCAGCCGGGTTTCCTCCAGCGATTGCCAGCACCGATTCGTCGGCAGACAGTGCAATGTCGTGCAGTTGCTGGAAATCGAATTCCAATTCTCGCTGTACTTTCAATCCGTCCCACGCCAACAATTGAATGCCCAGTTGAGAACCAGCGACAACCGTTTCACCATTTTTAGAAATCACCAGGCTTGTGATCGGAGCCGCCGTACGTTCTCTTGCAAAGATCTCAACAGCCGTGCAAAGCAGACAGAACACGACAACCAATCGACAACAGAATCGTCTCACGCCAACAACTCCTGAACAACCTTCGCACCATCGGCAACAAGCCGAACCGGACGACCGTCTTCTGTCCTGAGCTCGGTTGCCGGATCCAGACCGAGCAGGTTGTAGATGGTGCACACCAGGTCGGACGGTGTCACCGGGCGATCAGCCGGGGATTCACCCACGGAATCGCTGGCACCAACCACCTGTCCCCCTTTCACTCCGCCGCCAGCCAGTGCAACACTGAAAACGCGCGGCCAGTGATCTCGCCCGCCATGAATATTGATCTTGGGGGTCCGGCCAAATTCTCCCATGACCACAATCAGCGTTTCATCCAACAGGTCTTTTCGTTTGAGGTCATCAATCAATGCGGATACTGCCAGATCGAGCGAAGGAATCAATCCAACGTCAACCTTCGCCCCTGTGTACCCTTCCTTCAAACGTGTATACAGTTGTTCGTGCGTATCCCAGCCTCGCTGATTCACTGTTACAAATCGCACGCCACGTTCGACCAAACGGCGAGCCAACAGGCAACTTTGCCCTACGGACTTCGAACCATAACGTTTCCGCGTGGCGGAAGATTCATCACTCAGATCGAACGCTTCCCTGGCTTTTGCAGACGTCACAATTCCGAAGGCACGCTCCATCGCTGTTCCGGTTGCGTCCGCATGGCGACTGAGTTCCGCGAGCCTCTTCGAAAAATCGCGGCGACGTTCGATGCGGTCCAGCGTGAGGTCGTTCGGTGGAAGCAAATCTCGCACTCGATAGTTCGCTGCTGCCGGATCGCCGCCGACCGAAAATGCTCCAAACTCGGGCGGCAGAAATCCTACCCCACTGAAGCCCGCTCCACCGACACGATATTCCGGTATCGCAATGTTGTTGGGCAAAACCGAAGACGCGGACCTAAGCTGCTGATTGGCCGCAGTATGAAACGACGGATATTGCAACACGGGTGACGGTTGATATCCGGTAAGCAAATAGTGAGCCCCCAGATTGTGCTCCCCCAGCGGAGACGTCATCGACCGAATCACAGCCACATCGTTCATCCGAGTGGCTAGTCCCGGCAGGCATTCACTCAACAACACTCCCGGAACCGAAGTTTGAATCGCGCCCAGCGGCCCACGAACTTCCGCCGGCGCGTCTGGTTTCAGGTCGAATGTTTCCAGGTGACTTGGTCCGCCGTCCAACCAAACAAGAATGCAATTCTTTGCGGCAGGGTCTTTATCTGTCGCCTCTGCTCGAACCGGAAGCTGCGACAGCCCGATCCCCAGAACTCCCAGCTGCCCCAACTGAAGCGAGTCGCGTCGCGAAAGACGTTGATCAGAGTGTGTTTTCATGAAGATCCCTCACGTCAGAAGCTCAATCAGGATTGTCCTCAGTTAACATCCGCAGAGTCGATTCCTATCGGCCGTTGTTTGATCCTAACGATTCGTCCGAAACTCTTCGCTGCTCAACAACGCCCAAAGAAAGTCCTGCGCCAACTTTGAAAGATCGGCGCGCTCTTCCGACACAGCAAACTCACGTTTCCAAAATATCCGCTCGCCGGTATTTGGCGTTCTCGAATAACATCGCAGATAAAATTCTTCAACAATTGCGTCCGACGATTTATGCTCAGCAACAGCCTTCATCAGCAAGCCAGCCGGATCCCTCAGTCGCGAATTCAACACATCGCCGTTTATCAGATGCAACTGGACGGGCAGTTGCCCCTGACCGCCAGCAGCCACTTGACAGCCATCGGTTCGACACCGCCCGAGCAAATCCAGCGTTGGTGAATCACTGACCAAACCCGCCAAAGAAACAGCTCGAGAATCAATCTGGCCCAGCGAAAGTTGTAACCCCGTGACATCGGAAACTGCATCCATGAAAACAACGGGCAACAGAGACTTCGAATTCGCAACTGCATAAAAATCTCTGGCCACAGAATTCTGGTTTGGTATGAGGGCCGTTCGAGCATAGGCGTCGCTTAGACAAATCCGACGAATCGTGTGCCGAAGCGAAAATTCATGCTCCGCGAAATCATCGGCCAGCCAGTTCAACAACGCCGGATGTGTGGGCGGATTCGTCACGCGCAAATCGTCAACAGGCTCAACGAGACCGCGGCCCATGAGGTGACTCCAGATTCGATTGACGATTGCTTTCGAGAAATAGGGATTATTCTTCGAAACCAGCCAATCCACCAATGCTGCCCGATTGTCTGCGTCGGCCGGAAGAAAATCGGCGCCTGGAATCCGCGGAATCGCCGGCTCTCCCGTCGCAGGATGAATGACCTGCCCGGAATTCGTGATGCGAATTGTCGGCCCACGTTTTACTCCCGCAAAGACAGCTGCCAGGCCGTGATAATCATCCTGAGTCCAGGCGTCGAGCGGATGATCGTGGCAGTTGGCGCACTGC
>CAYZYB010000480.1:0-4691 GCA_964481505.1 uncultured Planctomycetaceae bacterium
GTACCAGACTTCCGCATCCGGCAGTCGCGTTCGCACATCGGTCCAGCTGTCGACGGCTTCCCAGTCAAGGTGCTGCCAATAGTCCATTCCAGCGCGCTTTAAGTAGCGGTCATCCAGTTTGTAGCCCAGCGGGCGGATGAGCCACAATTTCGCTCCAATCGCGACGCAGGTGCGTCCAATGTTTCCGGTGTTCTGCGGAATCTCCGGTTGGTGGAGGACGATATTCAGGATTGGAGCAGACAAGAATGTCTCCCGGATGTTTGTCGATCATGGACTCTGCCTGTGAGCAGCGTAAGAAGCTGCAAAGACTACACTCCGAATGTCACGGAGTCTTCGCGTTGTCGGTATTCCGTGTCCAGAAGAGGGAATTCTTCGCCGCACAATTTTAGGGGCTTCCGTGTATTTTCAGGGTTTTCAGCATCCGCTTCTGCGTCTGCATCGTTCGGTGCTGAGATGAAAAACTCATTTTCGAATCTTATGCGAAGTCGTCGAGTGAGGCTCCTGCTGTGGAGCATGCTGGGGCTGACGTTGCCGTTGGGCTGGTTGGCGTGGCCATATTTTCGTGCGCCGATGGTGATTCGGATTGATGAAGAAACGACGTTGCTGACGCAGCCCGTTGCGGCGAACGGGTACGTAGATTTCACAGATGAGTGGAATCAACGTCTACGCCGTGGCGTCGATTCAAGCGCAGAACCAAATCTGATTGCTGTGGCGACAGCTGGCACGCAGTTTGAACTGTCGGTGGAGACGTCTGTTCAGCAGATTCGGATGGAAGAACTGATTGCCGCGATTCGGGAGCAGTCTGGTGTGATTCAGCTGCCGCCAATGTCCGGAGGTGCCATTTTGTTGGACCGCAAATGGTCCGTGTGGCATCAGTCTGACGGTCGCGATCGTTGGTTGCATCGACTGACGAATGCGATGTCCGACTGGACCCTCGATGCGATCAAATCTCGCAACGCAAAACACAGTGTTGACCGTCTTGATGCCATGGCCGATGTGCTGAACTATCTGTGCCGATCACCTCCTGACGACAATAGAGCTCAACCATTGTTGGACGAGACGGCTAAGATGTTGCTGACGGCAACGGCAGTCAATGCAGTGTCTCGAGAAGACGTCCGGGAAATTGTTCGACGGCTTCCCGATATCACGGAAGCTGATTTGGTTAACGAAATCCAATTGCTGCGAATGCGCAGATTGACGTTCCGGTTTGCAGAGCACGCAGGGGAAACCGTCTGGCTGAATGATCGCCCAAACGCTCCGTTGTGGGTGAGGATTTATATGATGGCTGAGAACCGTCGCACACTGGCGAACCTCGACTGGAACCAGCTTCTCGCACAAACCAACAGACTGCACGACAACGCCGCTCGGGATGTTTCCCGCTTTGCCAAAGGTGAAATACCGATGTCCGAATTTCGCTGGTTGCGGCGTCCGGATTCGCCGCAATTTCACCCCGCTGGTTTAGGCGGCAGGTCTACTGTCGCAGACCGATGTGGCGTGGATGTTGCCTGGAGAATCTATCGCGACCACTGTGAGCTCTGTTACCTCATTGGCGGTTGGTGCGATCATCAACGCCTGCTTACGTTCCTGAAATGTACAATGATTCTTAACGACTGTGCCGAGGATGGCAGTTTTCCGTCAGATCTCGATCAGCTTCGACTGGATTCGAGTGGGCAGGGCAGCGTGTTTCTGCCGTGCCTTGAGTACGAGTGTTCTGGCGACTTTGTTGAACTTCGCCTTCATCCTTCTGCCGGTTCGGCGGGGAATTTGTCCTGGATTTGCAATTGGGAACGCAGCCAGGCAAACGGTCCATGGGATTTTACGGCGTTACACGGATGGGTTCCGCGACATCAGCAGTAGAAGTTTGTGGCTGCTGTGCTGAGTCTGTTTATAGCTGTGCCATAAGACGTTCTTCCAGCCATTTTCCGTCTGTGAGAAGTTCTTCCATCACACGATCTGTGAGTTCTACGTTCGATTTTGAGTCCGGTGATTCGGTTGGTTGAGTATTCGTAGTCGTCGTCACAGGATTCTGTTCACTGATTCGCGAGTTAAAGTCTTCGCCTTCGTGTGTCGCGAGCTGAATGTCGGGGATGAGATTCTGAAGCAGGCTGTCAGGAGCCGTATCCGCATCGATATTCGCAGCGGCGACCGTGAATTCGAATCCTATGCTCCACGGGCTACGACGGTTTGTGTCGCTGTTGATGGCCTGCACCCATGTTCGATAAGTCCCGCTTGTCAAGCTTCTGACGTTAAGGCTGTTGCTGGTAAGATTATCCTCTCGAATCAGACTTCGTTCGCCCGTTGTCAGATTGTCGACCTGCAGGATGTAACGCGTTGCTGTATCGACCGTTGTCCACGTTAAAAACGGTGATCTCACGGTAGGTGCGGTTAGGAATTCCGGGCGACCACCAGTCACTGTTTGTGCGGCAGCACTCCACGGACCGAACTGTCCCTGCGCATCACGGGCTCTAACCCACCACGTCCATGGGCCGACTTCCAGGGAAACATCCGGTGTCCATTCGTTGCCAACGATTCCTTCTCGGTAGATGGCCGTTTTGCCGTTGTGCAGATAAATGTCTGACGTCGCTGCCGTGTCGTCCGATGTCCAACGGAAGACCACATCGTCCGCCAGAGTTGGGTTCACAGGCGAAACGGCGGATGATTCAATTGCCAGCAGCGGCTCGTCGACAGTGATGTCTGTTCCGCTGCCCCAGATTTGCTCACCATTTTGCAGGGTGGTTCGAATCCAGACGCGATTGACACCTGGACGCAGGACTTCTGACGGATAGCTGTTTTCTGTAATGCCGGCCTGCCGCCACGCGTCGCCATTTCCATCGCTGTGCGAAACGTAGATTTCGTAAGATTCTGCACCGGGTACTGCTGCCCATTCGAGTGTTGGGATGCTGTTTGATGTCGTGCCGATTTGTTATGCGATTTTCGTTCGTCCCCCCGAACTGAATTCGGCCACGGCGCTCCACCGGCCAGCGTCCCCGTTTGCGTTGAAGCCGCGGATCCACCAACGAAAGTCGCCGTCTCCGATGTCGGTGTCTGGAGTGAACGAGGTGCTGGTGATGCCTGAGACTCGCAGAGGCTCCTGACCGCTACGAGCCAAGAAGAATTCGTAGCTGTCAACGCCCGATACGCTCGTCCATGAAAACGTGGGCTGACTGTCGAATGTCGTGCCCACTGGGCTCTGTGGTTGCGGGCCAAGGAAGTAGTCGAGTGGTGTCGACCATGTGGCCGTGAAATCATCTTCCGTGATGGCACGCGCCCAGATTCGATATTCGCCGAACAGCAATGCCTGTTCCGGAGTAAACGATGCTTCCGTGACAATTTGATTGATGAATCCCTGTTCTCCGGTGGTTTGGTTGTTGACAAAAACAGTGTAGCCCGTTGCCCCTGCGACCGGATCCCATGAGAAGGTCGGTGAATCCTCTGTGCCGAAGAACGGAAGATCGTCCAGTTTCGGAGCCGTGCTCACCTGAAAGGCCTGCTGTGCCCACAGAGATTTGTTTCCGCCAACTCGAGTAGCGCGAACCCAAAGTCGATAGCGCCCAAGATCCAGCGGCGAATCGAGAGCCAGCGTTGTGTCGGTTACCGTGGTGTTAATGACAGGCGGTTGGTCTCCACTCAGTGGCTGCAGCCAAACGTCATAAGATGTTGCTCCTCTGATTTCTTCCCAGCTCAAAATCGGAGATGCATCGTCGATTCTCCCTGCTGGTGCGATGATTGCGGGCACGAAATCTTCTGAGTCGTTATCTGTCGTCGTGACGGTTACGGTTTGCACGACCAGCGAATCGAACGGATCGTCGCTTAGTGCGGCTACCACAGAGACGTTGACTACGGTGGTCTGATCACCATCAGCAACGAAATCATCGACGCCGGTAAGTGTGACTTCCTGAGGCACGTTCCAGTTTTCAGGCGTGAATGTCAGGAACGTGGGCGATACCGAAACGCCGCCAACCGTGGTTCGCACCGAAGACAGTACGACGTTAGATTCCGGAGCCGTATTCAGCGTTACTGTGAACGTGGCCTGTGTGCCCGCTTCGGATACGATTGCTGTCGTGTTGTTCAGCGTAAGTCCGGCAAAGTTATTGTCTTCAGTGGTGACCAGTACTGACTGCGCTGCAGTGTTGGCGAAGGTTGCGTCGCTGCCGGAAACGTTGATTGTCAGATTGATCGTCGATTCCTGATCACCATCGTCTCGATCGTCATTGGTGCCGGTGACAACCACGGCTTGTGGGACATTCCAGTTGTCGGGGGTGAAGTGCAGGCTGCTGACGTTGACGGTCGATTCCTCAGTATCTGACGATGCGACGCTAATGATCACATTACTGCTCGGACCGGCGGAAAGCGTAACGTGGAATTCCTGCGTCGTTCCGTCTTCTGAAACAACCAGTGACGATCGGTCCACGATAATGTTTGCTTCGTCATTGTCTTCAATGATGATTGCCACGCTTCTGCTGGCGACTTCGTGGAACGCCGAATCGCTGTTTTCATCCTGCACTTCGACGGAAACGATCGTGTCGTGGTTGCCGTCGAGCTGTTCGTTGTCGCGTCCGGTGACCGTGATGGATTGAGGCGTACTCCAGTTGTCGGGCGTGATCGTGATGGTCGCCGGGGTGACGGCAATCAGATCATCGTCGAAGCCACCAACTGCCAGCACAACGTCTGACAGCGGTTGCGCTGTGAGT
>CAYZYB010000481.1:0-4682 GCA_964481505.1 uncultured Planctomycetaceae bacterium
CGACCACGGGAACCTTGGCGGAGCGATGGAATTCTACAACACATGCAAAAAAAATGACGTCAAACCCATCATTGGATACGAAGCGTACGTCGCTCCAGGACGTCGTTCCGATCGCAGTGCAACGAGGCAGAAGGAGGCGCAATCGCATCTAACGTTGTTGGCGATGAACCAGAAAGGGTTCGACAACCTGATTAAGATGTCGTCCACCGCGTACCTTGAAGGTTTTCATTACAAGCCCCGAATTGACCGAGAGTTGCTTGAGGAATTCAACGAGGGAGTGATTTGCCTGTCAGGATGTGCTTCCAGCGAGCTGTCCAAGATGTTGCTGGCAGAAAAGAACGATGAAGCAAGGCAGCTTTGTGAATGGTACACACGAGTCTTCGGTGACCGCTTTTACATGGAAATTCAGGACGCTGGTTTTGAAATTCAAAAGCAGTGTCTGGACCTCACTGTCGACCTTGCCAACAAAATGGGGCTGCCACTGGTCGCCACAAACGACGCGCATTACCTGACGCGCGAAGATGCGAAAGTGCAGGATGTTCTGCTGTGCGTGAACACGCGCACGACCAAAGACGATCCCAATCGCATGCGGATGTCCAACGATGGATTGTACATCTGCAGCCCGGAAGAGATGTACTCGACGTTTAGCGGGCTCGAAGAAGCCGTTTCGATGTCGCAGACGATCGCAGACCGTGTCGACATTGAGTTGCACGATCGCAAGTTGTATCCCGTGTTTCGTCCCCCCGAAAACAAAACGGACATCGACTACCTCAAGGAACTCTGCAATGACCGGATGCACGAACGGTACGGCGATGAACTGACGGATGAGCACTGGAGCCGACTAAAGTACGAGCTGAGCGTCATCGAGGAGAAAGGGTATGCGAGCTACTTTTTGATTGTGTGGGACTTTGTGGAGTTCTCGCGCCGTCATGGAATTCCGTGTGGTGCGAGAGGCTCTGCGTGCGGAGCCATTGTGGCATTTCTGCTGCGACTGGGAGATGTTTGCCCGCTGAAGTATGACCTGCTGTTTGAACGATTCCTCGACCCCAGCCGTAACGAACCACCCGATATCGATATCGACTTTTGTCGCGACCGACGACAGATGGTGATCGACTACACGAAGGAAACCTATGGGGAAATGAACGTTGCCCAAATCGGCACGTACGGCACCCTGAAAGCCAAGAACGCGATCCGTGACGTCGGTCGAGCGCTCAACGTGCCGCTGCCGAGGGTGAACGAACTGGCAAAGATGATTCCCGATGAGTTGAACATAAAGCTACGGGATGCGCTTGAGAAAAGTCCGGATCTCAAGGCGGCCTACGATGGCGACCCGGTTGCTCAGGAGTTGCTTGATTATGCAATTTCTGTCGAAGGCCTGGCGCGAAGTATGGGGACTCACGCGGCCGGCGTTGTTGTTGCAGACGTCCCGCTGGACACCGTTGTGCCGCTGCAAAAAATCACCGGCAAGAAAGACATCATCACGCAGTGGGACGGCCCGACGATCGAAGACATCGGCCTGTTGAAGATGGACTTCCTCGGCCTGCGAAACCTCACGATCCTCGACAAAGCGGTCAAAAACGTGCAGCGAGTCGATCCCGAATTCACTCTTCAGTATGTACAGGAACACCTCGAAGACAAAAAAACATTCGCGTTGTTGCAGCGTGGAGAAACAAAAGGTGTGTTTCAACTCGAGTCTGGAGGTATGCGCGACCTGTTGACGAAGATGAAGCCCGACTGCTTCGAAGACATCATCGCCACTTCGGCGCTGTATCGACCAGGTCCGCTGGAAGGCGGAATGGTGATGGAATACGTCGATGTGAAGAATAAGCGGAAGCAGCCTCGGAAGGTCCATCCGGTGGTAGACGAAGTTCTTCAGGAAACCTATGGCGTGATGGTTTATCAGGAACAGGTCATGCGGATCCTGAACCGCGTAGGCAATGTTGAACTTGCCAGTGCTTACAAATGTATTAAGGCAATCAGCAAGAAGAAGCAGTCGATCATTGATAGTTTTTATGATGACTATATTTCCGGTGCGGAAAAGAATGGCATCTCCACCGACCTCGCCAAAGAGCTGTGGAACCTGATCGTCGCCTTCGCGGGTTACGGATTCAACAAGTCGCATTCGACGGCGTACGGTCTGATCGCCTACGAAACCGCTTACCTGAAAGCGCATTATCCGGTGCAGTTTATGGCGGCGTTGCTGAGCTGTGGAATGGAAAGCAGTGAGCGAATTGCCGAACATGTCGACGATTCGCGCCGGCAGGATATTGAAGTGCTGCCTCCGGATGTGAATACGTCGGAGGTTGAGTTCGTGGTTGTCGGTGACAGTATTTCTTTCGGTATGGCGGCAATCAAAGGTGTCGGTGAAGCGGCTCTGGAAGCTTTGGTTGCCGAGCGAAATGAAAACGGACCGTTTAGCGATATCTTCGACCTCACGGAACGCGTCGACCCAAAAGCCCTCAACAAATCGGCTTTGGAAGTGCTGATCCGCGTTGGAGCACTCGACAATCTGCCAGGCAACCGCGCTCAACAGCTGGAGGTCGCCGAACGCGCTGTCCAGTCAGCAGTTTCCAAGGCAAAGGACAAAGCCAGTGGCCAGATGAATTTGTTTGGCGGTGCCGAAGATGAAGAAACCGGGGATGATGGCGAGGTTCAGATAAATCTGCCAGACGTTCCAGACTGGCCGAAGCCGCAGAAGCTGGCCGCTGAAAAGGAGTGCCTTGGCTTCTACCTGACATCACATCCTCTCGCGCAGCATTCGAAGCGCATCGACAGGTACGCTCACACGAAAAACAAACAGCTGGCGGATGCGGAAGACGGCACACCGGTCACAATCGCCGGAATGGTTGGATCGATTAAAATTGCCACAGCGAAGAAAACGAATGCCAACGGTCTGAACAAGTACGCCAACTTTGACCTTGAAGATGCGACCGGCATTATTCGATGTATTGCCTGGCCATCTGACTATGACCGGTTTAAGGAACTCATCAGGACTGAGAACGTTCTCATTGTGCAGGGGAAAGTCGACAGACGGGGGCGCGAGCCAAATATTGTGGTCAATCGTTTGCTCACTCTTGACCAGGCGGACAAAGAGTTTACATCGCAAGTCGCGATCAAATTCGATCGTGGCGTGCATTCGTTGCAGGACGTTGAGAATGTACGCAATGTGTTGAGCCGATATCCGGGCAGCACTGACGTGGTGCTGGTCGTTGACAGCTTTGTTGCTGAGAATACGCGTGGTCAACAGGAAGGCGTTGCGGCGGCGACTTCAGACGCTGATGACAGTGTGGCGACAGAAGCCATGGTCAAAACCACTACAGAAACCGAGACTGCGAACAACGGCCGCATCCGTTACATTCTGACGACAGAAAAGGACTGCCAGGTGACAGTTGGCCGTGAGTTTCAGGATGCTCTGCGAAATACGATCGGGGAAGATTTCTACGAACTGAAAGCATCAACCGGGTCCAGTGGAAACGGTGGAGGTGGCTCTGTGGGGCGTTAGCTGAAATCTGTTGTTGCTGGAAATCGGTTGTTGCTGGAAATCTGCTGTCGCTGTGGAGAATGCACGAAAAAAGCCGCTGATCAAACAAGTGTTCAATCAGCGGCTGAAGTCTGGTCGTCCCCGAAGGTTTCGGGTTATGCTTCAGTGACTTCTTCCTGTGCTTTTCGACGACGTCGATAAGCCGCTGCCCCCATGCATGTTCCGATTGCCAGCATGACCAGGCTTCCCGGTTCTGGAACAACAGGAGCATCGCTTGATGCGTCGTCACCCAGACCCGGAGCGTTGCTATTGTCGACTACCGGGTTGCTTTCTGTGCTTGGATCCACAGGATCTGACGGATCGCCGACAGGAATGTCAACGACGGGTTCATCCGGATTACTGAACATCCCATCATCACTGAGATCCGGTGAAGGCTCTCCGAAACCATTGCCGTCATCACCGAGATCCGGTGCAGGCTCATCGAATCCACTGCCATTATCGCCAGCTTCTGGCGAAGGCTCAGCCGGACCAGTAACACCGTCGGTGTTTTCCGTGGAAACTCCTTCGACAACAGTACCCGAGCCAAAGCCGCCTGATGTATCACCAGGAGTGTCACTCGGAGCATCGGAGCCAGCTGGGCTGGTACCAGCTGCACTGCCACCGCTGGTACTGTCATCACCGAATCCACTGCCGGTGTCGGTCGTTGTGCTTGAACCACCAGTTACAGTGCTGCCACTGTCATCCGTACCGAACCCGCCGTCGGTTGTGGAACCACCACCTGTCGTATCCCCGTCAGTGGTCGTCGTCGTTGTTTCACCGCCGAAACCACTTCCTGTAGTTGTAGTCGTTGTGGAACCGTCAGTTGTTGTTGTGGTACCACCGGTTGTCGTTTCCGTGCCGAAGCCGGTGCCACCAGTTGTAGATCCACCCGTCGTGGATCCATCAGTTGTCGACCCGCCAGTTGTCGTATCCGTGCCGAAGCCAGTACCACCGGTCGTGGATCCATCAGTCGTAGACCCACCCGTTGTCGACCCACCCGTTGTCGTATCCGTGCCGAAGCCGGTACCACCGGTCGTGGATCCATCAGTCGTAGATCCACCAGTCGTCGTATCAGAACCGAAGCCGGTTCCGCCAGTTGTCGTAGACCCACCAGTCGTCGTATCAGAACCGAAGCCGGTGCCACCAGTTGTTGTAGATCCAC
>CAYZYB010000482.1:0-4682 GCA_964481505.1 uncultured Planctomycetaceae bacterium
GTTCAGGACCTGTTTCAACAATCCCAGCTGCTTCAATTGTTCGGACCGATGTTCGAACAACGTCGCTGCACCTTCGTCAGCCCAGCGTGGCAATGGTCGCCGGAAGTGACAGGCGAAGATCGTGTGGTTCACTTCGTGCGGCAGGACAGAATCAAGAATTCGCTCAAGCGATCCCTGAACGTACATATTCCAGTTCAGTACTTCACCACCGACAAACTGAAACTTCGTTTCCCCAGCGGCAGCGATTGCACCGGCGCGAACTCGCAACGTGCACGGACGTGACCAATTGGGCAGGCGCCGGTCGAGCCAGAACTGAGCGAGATCACGCCGGTAGATTTCCGCGGCATCACCGACCTGCTTTGCCACGGCTTGTGTGGGAGCGGTCACCGTGAAGTTCGGCGTATGGTAAGTGGCGCCTGTCGAAACGAATAACGACAGCAGCACCAAGGTGAATCGCAAAATCGGAGCGTCCATGCTCTTCCCGTGCGTGTTGTAGGCATCAAAAGTAACAGGAAGAGCGAGACTCCGTCCTCGGGCGCTCCTCCACCACCGGCAGTTCCTTCCGCGGTGGCAGAATCAATCAGCAGCAAATGCCGAACCATTCGCTCGCCTGAATCTTCGTGTCGACTCGACGTCTTCGTAAAGTGCTTTGCGCAAATAATTTACGACTCAGCATTGTTCCTCCCGTTGGTTGCGAGACTGAGCCAGCTCCCCAGAATAGAGTTGCACTTGTTACAAATCAGCCCTTGAAATTGTCGTTTCTTCAAGCTTGCTTTCCTCCTAAATAGCCCAACCTCGCAGGCTGAGATTCCTGCAGCGTGTCAGAAAAGTGGACTCTGTTTGCTTTTCGCACGTGGTTTTTGCGGCGTTCGGAAGTCAAAAGCGACGATTTGAATTACAGAGCATCTGTTTCTGTGGGCTCTGTCATTCTGTTTCCGTTTTCTGAACATACAGTCCGTGACGCCATGATTCTGATTCCCATCTTCCTGATCCTTTTTGCCTGCTGGATGTTGTGGGGCTGGACGGTCGGTGAGTCGAAAGACATCAGGTGGCTACGTCACTGGTGCGCACCGATCTTCGTCGTGACCGCGATGCTGATCTCCGCCGGAGCCGGAGCGGTTGTGACTCGCGGCATTGTTCGCAATCGTGTTCGTGACGATGTGACGCAATTATTGGCAACCATCGAACAGAAAATCCTGACCGGACAGTCGCGCAAAGTTGTGTCTGAGATTCAGGCGACCGATCGATCCGAAGACCCCGATCGAGACGCGTTTGACCTGCTTGATCACATCACGGTGATGCAGGAAAATCTGTCGCCGTCGCGAGAGGAAGTTGCTGAGACGTTCGACGGATCAGTCGTCCGTTAGGCCATCGCTTAGCAGTTTTTGCATGGCCACAATTACACCGTTCGTAACTTTGGCCAGAAACGCCGGGTCCAAAGTTTCAGGCGTGTCGGTTTCCAGGTGATAGTGCGGATTTCGCATGAAACTGGTGTCGGTAATCATCAACGCGGGATATCCGGCATCCCAATACGGACTGTGGTCGCTGAGCCGCGTCGGTGGCACAGGCAGGCCATTATCCGGAACCTGCAGTGATTCATTTGGGAGCTCTTCAATAGTGTCGAACGCGGCGCTGAAGTGTTTGATCAACGTTGCAGAGATCTGATTACCGACGACTCCAATGAAGTTTCCAACATCGGGATAGATTCCCTGTAGCTCCGGCGGCATCTGCTGGCTGCCTTGCTGGTTTGAGCAATAGCCCAGCATTTCCAGAGATACCATGCCACACAGTTCGCGCTGCGATTGTCGACAGGTTTCGGCGTGGAAGGCTCCTCCCAGCATGCCGTGCTCTTCGAGATCGAAGACCACAAGTTCCAGTTCAACAGCAGCCTGCTTCCAGTCGTGCTCCGAGAGGCGTTCATTCAAGACGCGAGCTGTTTCGAGCAAAGCGGCGACCGCGGACGCGTTGTCGTCAGCACCGGGCGTCTCTTCTCGAGAATCCAGATGAGCCCCCAAAACGAATGCTGGCCGACCGACTGCAGATTCCTCGAGCGGTCGCGTGGCAACAAGGTTGATGCCCTCCAGGCTTCTCTGCGCGCTGTCGTTGGCGGAAAACGCTCGACGTTCTACGACCCAGCCAGCAGCTGTAAGCTCTCGTTCGCAATATTGGCGGCATTCTTCGAGCCGATCCGATTCAGCAGGCCGCGGCTCGGAGGCCAGCCAGACGACGTGATTCCATGTCTTGTCCATTGAGTTTCATTCTTCCGCAGCACTTCCTCGGATACAACATGCCTGAAACAGAAACATTTCTGCTGTGTCATTCACGTGAAAATCCTCAGGCCCCTTCTCGCACCTTAGGTCGTTACTGCACATAAAAAAAGCCAGACTGTGAGGTCCGTTTTGTTTTGGGGGCTCTTCGTACCACACAAATCGGGAGCGACAGTATTTACCGGAACGGTCCGTGTTGTGTGGCAATTGATTTCCTGGATGGCTTTGGGGCGTGTTGTTGTGATCGACGCTCGAGGTGCTGGTGTGAATGATTGGGTCGTCGCACGATGTACGGCAATCGCACGTCGATTTGCCTGGTCTTGCCTGAGGACGAGCCGGAAATAGAATCAACATGGCTCAGAGTTCTTAAGCTGTGACTGACCGCCATTCTCGATAACGTCGCCGTCCCCATGGCCGTCGCTCTCCTTGAAGGTATTGACCTCGGGGCCTTCCCTTGTCGCTGTTACCAAACACACCCGGAGAAGGTCCCGCCGAGGCGAACTTTACGAGAACAGCACGTGCCGCCGAAGTCCTGATCCTGATCCGCTCGGCATAAAAACAAAAAATCGAACTGCGACTCGCTCGCAGATCCCCCCCATGCGCCACGAACATCTAAAAACCACGGCAGTGCCATTCGTTCCAGCCACGAATGGCACCTTTGTTTTCCCGCGGCCCATGCACATCAACAAACTGCCGGAACTGTATCGAGTGTCGCTGGTACTTGTTTCACTTCGATTTTTGTGTTGCTTGCGAGGCTGTCGACTTCGAACTCATTGGCCCGATGTAGTTGTTCGCGATCACCACGTTGTCGATGAACACGTGCTGGTCATGGGGCGATGGGATCGTTCCGCCGTGGTACAGGTTCATCCAAATCTGCTCGATCTTCAGCTTGTCAGTTCGACGAAAACGAACATTCGTCTTTTCGAATGCCACATGGCCATCGACCCAGGCTCGCAGGATTCCGTTCTTTTCACCGGGCGTGTTTAGTCGACAGTATTGTTCTATGCAGTACCACCGATTGGTGGCCAGGTATCCGCGATAGCCCTTGCTCCAAATCCAATTCGTCCCATACGAAGATTTCATGTCGGCGTGATAGCAGTAGAACCCAATGGGTGTTCGTCCGGCCAATGGGTTTCCTGGGGGAACGGTCTTCGTGAACAAGCCGCGAGCCGACCAACCGTTGGTGCCGTTACTTTTTCGTCCGCCCCAACCGGCGTTGCCATATGTCCCGGTGATCCCCGGCAGTTTGCCAACCTCAACGGTTTGGTTCCAGTTGTCCGCCAACCGCAAATAGTATCGAAAATAAATCTCTTCCGGTTCACTTCCAGTTTGCTTCTTGAATTTATAAAGCGTGTTCAGAGCAGTCGTCGAACCCTTCGCGATTTTCGAACGCAGTGCCTTACCGTCCAGTGGCAGGAACTTCTCAAACCGTGACTCGACATCCACGGTGTCTATCCTTTCTCTGGGCTCAGCCTGAGTCCATTCGTTCTGCCAGTTCGTTCGCTCGAAACCGGTGGCGAAAACGACATCAGGGTCGTCGCCAATTCCACGGTCGTTCTTGTACCTCGCGGCAATCCCCCACGCGGGCAACGTCGTCGGTTCGTCATGCCCCTGTCGGCAGCGAAAAACCCCGATGCTGGCGGAACCGTATTGCTTCGTCGTTTGGAGAACCAACGCGGCCTTGGAGATCGCTCCGACCTTCGCGGCTTGTTTCAAATCGAATCGAATCAACAGATGATCCGGCTTGGCGGAAACACGTAGTTCGTCGGCCTGGCCCTGGCAGCGGTAAGTTGACTTGGTCAGATAGGTATCTGCGACCGGATCAAGACTGACGGTGCCGCGTTCGCCAGTCAGCTGTAGTTTAGGCCGCAGAGTCTCGTCGGTACTCTCGCGACTCGCAAACATGATTGGCCCACGCCCATCGGTGACCCGCAGAAAAAATCCCTGATTCGGATGCTTTTCATCCGAATCCACATCGGTCCATTCGTGCACCAAAGACGTGACATCCCAGCGAACGGGTTTGGACGTATCGCTATCTACAACTCTAGCGACCACGTAGGCGACGTCTCCCTGCGGCGCATCCGCCGCATCGCGCCAGTCACCCATGAAATGTTCCCATGGCAAAATCGCACCGGAGTTGTAGTGTTCACGATTGGCTCCATCGTTGTGCTGCGAGGAACCTTCAGCCCAATCCGCCTGCTGAGCCAAAGCCGAATTAAACATTGTGATCACAAAGAAAAGCAAAACAAAATAGGTCGGCTTCATTGGATTTGAATATGCTCAAGGAGACATGATGAAAATTACCAGAAGTGTACTCTACAACGTTGCGCTGGTGATTGGTGCTTGAAGATCAGCTCTGTCATGATTGGTGGTTTTTAACCGCGAATGGACGCTAATAGACGCGAATGTCAGGAC
>CAYZYB010000483.1:0-4661 GCA_964481505.1 uncultured Planctomycetaceae bacterium
TGCCGAGACGGGTAAGCACAAAATCTGCCTGTTGACGTGCATACACGTGGTTTGCCACATCAAGCTTAGCAAAGGCATCATTACCCAATTTTGCAGGCCGGCAAGGATTGCCTGCTGGGCACCAGAGGCGGGCTATAACGAGACCAGCAAGAATCCGAATTTCGAAGCGAAGATCTCTACCACAACACCGATCCTGAAGGACTTGGAGGGTGACTTTCCGCCGGGAAAAGACTGGGTGTTGCTCGACGTCACCGACAACGCATTCAGCGACATAAAAGTTGACACTGTTTGGGCGATCAAGAAGACCGAAATCGAGGAGAACGATTTGATCTTGATCGGATACCCTGGCGGCCGTCGAGGCTTAAACAAACAGCGAAATCAGACGACGGTGCAGAACAGATACGTTGATTGCCTAAGTCGCTCCGATAATCTCGAAGATTTTTCATTCGAAATCACCACAAAGATGACCGAGAAGGGAATGAGCGGAGGTGGGGTATTCTCTTCCGACGGAACGCTGATCGGACTTCATCGAGCAGGAGAGGATCTCGTTATGTCTCGCGAAGCGGTGCGCATCGACCGCATTGCCGACGAGCTATTGAAAAAGCGATGGAAACCGTACTGGCCGGGAACTGCTCGAGTCTTGAGTCTCGCTGGCACGGAAAAACGAAGCGAACAGCTTATCGGATCAGTGGACACTTTGGACCGGCATACAAGTTTAGAGCGTTCGGCTAAACCCAATCGGGCAGGGACAGTGCCAACGGTGCCACCGACTCTGCCGGCCTCAAGTGCCGCATCAGTAACACACAGTTGCTCCCGTGACAGCCGTGATAACAAGTCGTCGCTGGGCAGCAGCAAATCCATCCCTGTCAGGCGGACAAAGATCTGGATTTGGGTTATCCTCTTGACTGGAGCAGCAATTGCAATTGGGTTGACGGTGAGCGTTCGTTTTAACTGGGGAGAAACAGCTATGGCTGGTCGAGTGTTCACAATTGAGTCAATAACTCAAGACGCGGATACAGAACACAGGTGGATCGTTAAGTTCAGCGGAGATGTAAAAAACAACGATGGCCACATGAAGATTACGGGACTTAATCCGCCTGTTAAGCTAGAACTTGATGCTGACGGAGACATTGCTCCTGGAGAAAATGTTCAGACACTGGGCGCGTACATATATCCTGAAGACCTCGAAACATTGCAGCTGGACGCTTCGTCCGACGTCATTGAGATGCTGCAGGGAAAATCTGTTGAAGTTTCGTTGCTCGGAGGGTGGGACTGATGCCACACGCAGACGGAACAAACGGCCCAACTGACCGGGCATGCCGCTATCTTAAAGTGGCGCTGACGTTGGGAAGGGAGGATCGATGTAAATTCAAGATCGACGCTGACCCAGACAGATTTCCCGACTACAACAATTGCAGGTACACACTCAACAGTGATGAACACACGCAGGAAATTGCCAACAAGATGCTTCGCGAGGTTCTAGAAAAGCTCGTCGGCGACTATCCGTGCGAGAGTGTTAAATTTGAGGTCAAGGAGCGCAGCATTGTTGGTTTGACTCAATCAGACAACAAGAAACTCCACGACAGGACAGCCAGCGTCGTTCACCTCGAAATCCGAATTAAGTGCATACCGAAGAGCCACACCAGTTTCGGCACGTTACGCGCATTTTTGACAAGAATCAACGCAGAATATTTGGCCCCGAACGCCGTGGCAATGGAGTTAACAAAGGGCAGCAAGACGTTGGTGCAAGTGGCCCCTGGCCTAATCACGGAGCTTAGTCACTTCCGTGATTTTTTAACATACGAAGAGGTCGCTGATCCACCGATGGGCTAAGTCAGCGTTCTTGAGTCTTACCAAGGTGATACAGTTCGATAGCCGCGACGAATTACGGCAGAACCGAATCGCTATTTGGCAGAGAAACTCCAAAGCTCAGCGAGGAACAACTCGATCGCCTGTGTCTGGAGCTCCTGCAAAAGAGACTCGAGGCTGAGGACGGAGAACTCGGCACACAGGAAGGCTGGTTGCTAGTTTCAGTGATCATAGTTTGACACGGCATGTCGAAAAGATCGCCAAGAATATTGAGGGGAATTGATGTCCGACGATCCTGAAGTGATTCAAGAGGTAGCGAAAGACCTGCTTTGGTACGTCGAAGCTGGGCAGAAAACTGGCCAGCCGCAACAGGGAAGTGCAGTACGACTCCGGCTTAAGCCGCCCTGCGCGAATGAGTATCGTAATTATCTGTTGACGTGTCTGCATGTCGTCTGCCGACTCAGGAACACCGCAGACGGCGTTAAATGTGAGCCGCTTCCGGTCATTCGTTGTTGGCGCGAGGGCGCGACTTACGACCCCGACTATGCGTTCATGGCGAAGGTTTCAGAGCTGACAGCAGTTTCGACAACAGTTAAGACATTGGATGCACACAACGACTGGGTTCTGTTGGAACTCGTTGACTGCGATCTCCAAATGAACGACCCGATTGCGATCGCTGACGTTGAAGACACGACTGACCGCGAATTCACAGCAGTGGGCTATGCTGGCGGCGCCTCTAAATTCAGTCCCGTCAGTTCGGGCAGCAAAGAACGCCGGGTCCATTACACGGCTTCATGGGATCTGCGCCGAGACACCTTCGGAGAGAGCTTTCTGCGGTTTACTGGCAGTGACACGGCCAGCGGGATGAGTGGCGGTCCGGTTCTGAAGCACACAGGCGAACTCGTCGGGCTGCATCGTGCTTCGCAGGCACAGTGGATTACAAGAGAAAGCACTCGTGTTCAGTCGGTCATTAACTTGCTGGTTGAGGCTGGCTGTGAATTTCTGGAACAGGCAGTGTCGAAGCTGAAGACCCGAAATGGGTCAGCACCGGTAAAGGTTGCATTTCCGTTGCACGGCATCAGAACCCAAGGTGCGTGGGTTCGAACAGCAGCGGATACTCTTGCCGAACCTGGCGAAGGTGGTGCTGGAGGCTGGAGGTGCCAGTTAGATGGATGGGACTACGGCTGGTTCGGACTGCTAAAGTTCCTCACACCGTGGTCCCGTAGCTCCAAAGTCGAATGGTTTCGTGAACGATATTCGCGTGCCATAGATGATCGGCAGGTTGCAGTAGACACTTCATCCAACCAATACCCATCGATCATCGCTCATAGTTTCGGAACATATATTCTCGGTTATGCACTTCTAAAGTACGAACACATTCGATTCAACAAAGTCATACTTGTTGGGGCCATTTTGCCCCGCGACTTTCCATGGAACGCTTTACGCGATCGAGGACAGATTCAAGCAGTACGGAACGAATACGGAGGGGACGACCTCTGGACTGTCTGTTCAAGTTGGTTTGTCCTAGGTACTGGTGCCTCTGGTACGAAGGGCTTTCTCGAACTAACATTTCCAACGACTAACGACAGTTTCGAACAGAAAGAATTTGCTCTCTACCAGCACTCCAGTTACTTCGACCGCCTACACATCCGTGAACATTGGCGTCCATTCCTTGAAAAGGAGGTCGAGTCTTCATCTCCGAGTGCGGGTCCCGAACCGCTGACGCTGAAACGGCCGGGAGGTGATCGCCCCACGACTCAGTGGCTCACCCTTTCTCTTCTCTGGACACTGTTGCTGCTGCCATGCTCGGTTGCGCTATACAAATGGAGCCACCCTACAAATTTGCTGCCGGCAGTTACAAACCAAATCAAAGCAAAGGCTGCAGTGCGTCGCCTATGTCTTGCACAGGACCCAACGGACCGAACGAGAGAAAAGAATCAACTCAAAGGGGAAGTAGTTGAGTGGTCAGCTACTGTCACAGCGGTGAAATCTGACGACACCGGTCCTTATTTACAATTGAACGTTACCCCAGAATGGCGACCCACCGATTCACAAACCGAATGTTTGTGGCTCGTACGGGCATATCTCGACGTACCGGACGAAGCAGCGGTCAATTATGAGGCGAAAGCGGTCACCGTGCGAGGGGAGGTAAATGCCATCATCGACGCAGGAGGAGCGAATCTGATCATGCTGCTACCTGCCCGCGTCATTGATGAATAAATCGCTTGGTCCACCTGCAGTTTACGGTTTCTGAAGGATCTGATTTACCTTTTCCTGGACGGTTTGGGCGTCAGCGTTGTCAACGCCCAACTCCTGAAGGATCAGATCCAATTTTGCATTAAGCTCAGCGTTTGATGAGGAAACCGTGTACGCCACACTGGGTGGACCTTCGCACGCCGCACAATTGCCGCAAGAAGAACTCGGGGCACATTGCACAGAACCGCAATTGGACTGAATCGGCGCTGGGCAACAATGGGCTTGTGGGCTGCACACTGAGTTGCATGGCTGACTGTAGATCGGCTGACAGTGCTGCACGGGTTGGCAGTAGATTGGGCCACACTGATTACTAACGCGATGGCGTTTGCCAGCTTCGGCTTCGTTGGAGGTTCCCGCGAAAGCGGTGAGGAGTGTGAGAGCGACGGTGAGCAACTTGACGTTCATGTTCTTACCCTTGAAACGGTTTGAGAAAATAGAATCCGAATTCTCGGCGAATAATGAATGAGGTTCCAGCAAGCCCCTCAGTATCGCCACTCGGACACCCTATAGAACCCATGCGAGATAATCAAGTGGGAGGCTTGGGTAACGTGGGGTATTTCCTAAGCGGTGGCTTCGCGAGCACCAAAGTAAAGGGC
>CAYZYB010000484.1:0-4653 GCA_964481505.1 uncultured Planctomycetaceae bacterium
GTTCTGCGCGAGTCCGATCAAGATCCCAACGGAAGTATTGCTGATTCTGAACCCACTCGAAATAGCTGACCGTCACGCCACCGGCATTCGCCAGAATGTCGGGCAGCACGATGACTTCCTTGTTTTGTAGAATCGTGTCAGCTTCCGGATCAACGGGGCCATTCGCTGCTTCGACCACGTACTTCGCGCGAACGTCGTCGGCATTTTCTTTGGTGAGAACTCCACCCAGTGCTGCCGGGATCAGTACGTCGACTCCTATGGCGAGGAGCTCTTCGTTGGAGATCAGCTTCTCTGACTCAAACCCTTCGAGTGACCCGTGCTCACGAACATAGGCCAGTGCTGCCGGAATGTCGATGCCTTCTGAATTGTAATGAGCTCCGCTGATGTCGGAGATCGCGACCACTTTCGCTCCGCGATCATGAACGTATTCTGCTGCAAACGAACCAACGTTTCCGAATCCCTGCAGCGCGATTGTTGTTCCGTCTAATGATCGGTCAAACTTTCTGAGCATCGCTTCCGTCAACAGGCCGACACCTCGCCCGGTTGCTTCTTCGCGACCGTCTGCACCGTGAAGTTCCAGCGGCTTGCCCGTCACACAAGCGGGATTGAAGCCGTGGTATTTTTCGTACTGATTGACGATCCACGCCATGACCTGCGCGTTCGTGCCCATGTCTGGTGCCGGGATGTCTTTGTTCGGGCCGATGACGTCCTGTAGCTCATCGACGAATTTCCGCGTCATCAGCTCCATTTCGTTTTCGCTGAGATTCTTCGGCGACACGGTAATGCCGCCCTTGGCTCCACCATACGGAATGTTGGCCACCGATGTTTTCCATGTCATTAACGATGCCAGAGCAAGCACTTCGTCGGCGTCGACTTCATGATGAAATCGCAAGCCACCCTTCATCGGGCCACGAGCACTGTTGTGCTGCATTCGATAGCCGACAAACGTTGCGATTTCGCCGTTATCCATTTTCATTGCGACCTGAACTTTGACTTCACGTTCAGGAGTCAGCAGCAGCTTTTTCATATTCGGCGACAAATCCATGACGGATGCCGCTGTTTCGAAGTAGTTGCGGGCAGATTCGTAGGCACTCATGAGTTGATCGTTTTACATAGCCAGCAGGAACAGAAAGTTCGCTGGATCGGCTTAAAAGGGGATATGGCAAACGTTGACGTAATGGCCAGTCCATTGGCCCTGCAGCTAATTCCGCTGAGGTGTTCGCGATGACAGCACCGGTCGTCTCGAAAACGAAGCCGCAAACCGTTCATCTCGAACAAGCATAGACGCAATTTCC
This sequence comes from uncultured Planctomycetaceae bacterium, assembly GCA_964481505.1. GTDB lineage: Bacteria > Planctomycetota > Planctomycetia > Planctomycetales > Planctomycetaceae > Fuerstiella. The sequence goes on from CAYZYB010000484.1 coordinate 1,296, forward strand.
CGCGCGTAAAGGGCGGCTCCATATCGCGACAGTCCGGGAGAATCATTCTGAAATAATTTTGCTGGCTCACTGAACGCTCGAAACTTAGTCGCGGCATTGCAAAATGCGACGGAGGATCGAGCACTGATCGCCGTTAAAATCTGGTAAGGAATGTCTTCGATCAGCGGCCAACTGACGTCTGGCCCCATCTGCTCGGCCAGCACTGGAAAGTCGTCGGCTGTAGCCACTTGCCACGGTGTCGGTGATGAGCTGACCAATAGACGAAATCCGCTTCGTTCTGCGAATTGGGCCAACTGCTGGATCGGCTCAAGAGCGTGTTCGATCTGCAGCCGCAGGGCGACTCGTGACGCAGTGGTCCAGCGATACCGATCATTAAGGCTTGCAAATCCCTGCGCCGAAGAATGCGTTGCCGCGAGCCCGGTCTCCTGTTGAATCAAACGCAATAGAGCTGAGCTTCGAAGCAGTCGCAGCAGCGAATTCGGCTCGCGCCGATCGGGGGCCAACATGTGATTGACGCAGATCTGCTGGCCTTCGTTGGTTTTCAAAGCACGTCGATAGACGGCATCGTCTGCCACATCATTCATGTCAAAATGCAGGACGACGATATCAGGCTTTAGCTGCTGAAGCTGGTGTTGCAGTTGCAGGCGGGACAACAGCGGGCAATATCCAGGTACGCCGGCATTGATGACTTCGACATCAGTCCCACTACCCTGAGTCGCAGCAGCCAGAAACTCCTGCAGACGAGTCGGCACTGTTTCTTCTGCAGCCAATTCCGGGGACAGGATCGTTTCGTCTCCCAAAACAACAATTCGTAACAACGACTCCGGCTTAGGTTGCACCGGTTCATGGCCACGCAGTCCGAAGCTGTTCGTTTTGAGAACAGCTTCGCCACTGAGCTGGTGACTGCTGAGTCGCAGCAATTCGTGATGTGTTGTGGACGACGGTGCCAGCAGGATTTGCGTGTCTTCACTGACACGCGAAGTCACCGTCGCAGACGGTGGCGGCGATTTGACTTGCAACACAATTTCTGTCACGACGAGTGCCACCAGCAACAGCACGATGGCTGTTAAAAATTGCCGAGTGGATCTGGCGAAGGACCGAAACATCTGACGAGAAGCGACTTTGAAAGAGGCGAAATTCTACTGGCGAGTGCGTGTTGTACTTTATTGGCCACAAATGCAGGAAGGGCGAGTCTTCGTGAGAAGACTCGCCCTTTTGGCTCCTGGCTCCCGTTCTGACTAAGCGGCTTTTCGCTCAACAGACGGTGCGTGAATTTTCAGGTTAGAACCGGGGCCCCCACGAGGTGGGTAACCGTATTCTCTTAACTTGCCGGACAGCGTTCTGAGGCCGATCTTCAGGATCTGAGCCGTTCGTTCGCGGTTTCCGTTGCAGCGAGCGAAGGTCGATTCGATCAGCTTGCGTTCCATTTCTCGTAGTGTCATGCCGACAGATTCCACGTTGCCGTCGTCGGCTCCGTCGTTCTGCAGCCATGGCCGAACGATTTCAGCGGTAATAGAACCACCGACTTCGATCGTGCAGGCTCGTTCAATAATGTTCTGCAGTTCGCGAACATTACCCGGCCATGAATGGCCCTCAAGAAGCTGAATAGCATCCCTGCTGACTTCTCGAGGAGGTCGCCCTTCCTTGAGCGAAATCTCACTGATGAAGTGTTCCACCAGTAGAGGAATATCGTTGTGTCGCACTCGCAGTGGAGGCGACTGTAGTGTGATGCCGCTGAGATGTTGCAGCAGGTCATCACGAAACCGGCCTTCCATGGCCAGTCGGTTCAGATCTGAATGAGTGGCTGCGATAAACCGAATGTTCGGAGAATCGAGCGTGCCGTTCAGAATCGAAGTCGCTCGCTGTTCGAGCAACTGTGATAGTTTCTTCTGGAATGGCAGAGCAACTGTTTCGACATTGTCGAGCAGAATCGAACCACCTTCGGCCATCTTCAGATAGCCAGGGAAGCCGTCTTCTGTTTCGTCACCGAACAACTGATGTTCGAGTGTTTCGACAGAGTGCAGACTGCAGTCAATTCGTAGAAACGGCTGTTCTGCTCGGCGGCTGCAGCGATGCAGGCCTTCCGCGATCAGCGTTGTCCCGCTTCCTGATTCGCCGCGAACCAGAACGGTGCGATCGTCGTCAGCAGCGATGCGAATGCTTTCTCGCAAAGCCTGCATGGCTGGGGTGCTGCCCACCAGATCCATGAGGTTGCGATTCAGCAACTGTCGTTTCAGGTTTTCGTTTTCCAGAATCAGTTCGCTTTTCTGAATGGCTGTCAGAAGAGCGGCACCGAAGCGAGTGGCCGTGAACGGTCGTTCAATGACTTCGCATTCGAATGTAGGAACCGTTTCGCGTCCCCAGCGTGAGTCTTCCGAGACAATGCACAGGATTTGTGCGGCTCGCGAATGACTGCGAATCGCTGCATTCACTTCCTGAAGTCGTGAAACCTGATCAGCATCGTCGATGATGCAGATCTGGAATTCCTGACGAGACAGGTGGAACAGCATGGCGTCCGGGCTGTCCGTTTCACAAACGGTCATGCCACGTTTGCGGACATCGTCAGCCAGCAGCTGTCGTGCTCCAGGTCTTGGCGAAAAGACCAGAACCGATTGTGCGGCGGGTGTTGATTCAACAGATGTTTGAGCAGTAAATTCAGGAGCCGGGGTCGTGCCGGTTGACGGCGTTTGACCACTGGGGAATCGCAGAATCTGCGGCTCATGATGAGCGCCAGAGGGGTACTCGTTCATGATGTCCTCAACTGTGAGCAGGTCGAAAGGGAGAGAGGCAGGATTGAGAGATTGGTTGAACGCGATTGCAGTCACAAGGTTCCTGAGAAGAACAAAGTGAACCACCAACTCTCAGGTTGAGAGTCATCGTGTTCAGAATTCCCGGATGGGAAAAGGAAGGGAATATGAGAGGAGAATTTTTGAACTCAGAAGTGAGTTCTGCTTGAGAGGCCGAGTGATAATTGGAATCGCGTTTTTGTGTCAACATGGTTTTCACAAAATTTGTAAGAACCGCGGCTTCACCTTGAACGAAAACATCACACGAATTCATAAATCGAGCATTTCTGAATTTTTTTGAAGACGCCATCGGCACATTTTGCAGCATCACCCAATGTTGTCAGCATGAAAGGAGTTTTGACCGGCCGTCTTTTCTGTCAAAAATTCACCAACATCAGGTCGAATTTGCCACCACGCCCCCTACTCCATCCTGGCATGTGCATCGTTTCTCATGACTACCACGGCGGCAACGGACCATAGATTTCGGCGGGCAGCAGCCGACGACGTTTGGCGGCGGAATCGTAACCCTGCCAGCCCAGTAGTCGCCATGCTTCTGGTGTGGCGTGCAGAAT
>CAYZYB010000485.1:0-4644 GCA_964481505.1 uncultured Planctomycetaceae bacterium
GTAGAACGATTCCGGTGGTTCGATTTCTACAAGCTCGTCGTCGCCGATGAGTTGTCGGAGGTTGACTTCGACGCTCCTGGAAATCGTCAGCATCGCGGTGTCTGTGGGCCTGTTTTCGAACGGGTCCTGCATGTGCAATGCCGTTCGCTTTAGCATAAAGAACGGCATACTGATCGCCACCAGCAAGAACATTTCGAAGATGGCTTCCAGATTGGCCAGTGAGACCGCCAGTGAGAAGATGAAGACGTAAATGAACATTCTAAGGAACAGGCGATACGTCTTGGGGAAGACGGTGTTCTTGATGCGTTCGGCCTTTCCCATCGATTCGACCAGACGTACGAGTGTGGAATCCAGCTGGACCTGCTGGAAATCGTTGAGCTGTCCGGCGGCGTGCAGGTTGGCAATGTTATGGCTGATCATGTCGGCGAGTTTCAGCGGCTGATTGGCGTGCGATTCGATTTCGCTGATGTCTTCTGCGGGCAAAAGGCGTTGCAGTTCCGGTGATGTGCCGAGTCTGCGCAGGGAATTCGTGAGAGTGTAACACCATGCAATTTGTCGAAGCGTGATTTGACGAACGGCGGTTTGGTTTTCAGACTCGCGCCCGGCAAAGGCCTGCAGTTGCACGATCAGTGTCCGGCTGTCGTTGACGATGGCGCCCCAGACTTTCCGCGCTTCCCACCAGCGGTCATAGGACTGAGCCAGCATGAACGAAAGGACGAGAGAAATCGCCGTGCCGAGAAACGCCGAAATGGCGACCGGAATCTGAAACGGCTTCATCACTCTCGGTGCGACAGAATGTTCCAGTGTGATGAGCACTCCAGCAAACAGCATGGAAATCATCACGTCCGGCTGAATCTGACGGAAGACGTAAGAGACGGGGATTCGTTTGTTGATCAACATGACGTCGGTTCGCTGAGCGGCGGAAAATTCACAGGGGTGAGGATCTCTGTTTTGGCAACAGGAATCAAGGTCGACTGTGAGCGAGAGGAGCGGAGAGGACGTAGTGATGTAGGTCAGGCTGTGCTGCTGCTCACGTTTATCGCCGGTTCAACTGGGCCCAGTTGCATAATGTCAGCCAGCACCCTTGAAAAGCGTCGCGACATTGGGGTGTCGAGGCTGACATCAACTTCCGGCCATCTTACCGATGGCAGGTGCAGCACTGACATCGTCACTTCGCGCTGCCGCAAGTGGCGATTAATTGTACCGCGGAGCTTCTCGCTGGGCTTCACGCAGGTGCTGTTGCAGTTGCGGGCGTTCTTCCGGTGCACAAACGCCGAGGCAGCCTTCCAGTAATGTGACTGCTTCGCCTCCGCGACCGGCTCGAAGTGACAAGATCGCCAGGTCTCGTTTTTCTCGATACGAACCGGGGCTCAGCAGAGCCAGTCGCCGCTGGACTTTCCACGCAGATCCCCATTGGTCGTTGCTGCCAAACAGAGCTTTGAGGTTGTTCAGCATCCGCACGATGATCTTGCGTTCGTTGGTTGGCTTGAGAGTTGGCCAGATTTCTGCCTGCGGCAATTCGGTGAGTTCGTGGAGCCACTGAACGCATTCGCGATCCGTCATGATGTGGCCCTTGCGAAATGCGTCGACGTAAAGAACTTCTTTGTCTGTTTGCAGCTGTGTCAGAAAGTGAGACGGAGCGGCAACGCCGACGAGTGGAATTCCCAGTTCGTTGGCGATGGCCATATAGATCACCGACAGCGAAATGGGAATGCCGCGACCGGTTTCCATCACGCGGTTCAGGTAACTGCAGTCGGCGGAGTCGAAGCTGTCGTAGTGTCCGTGCAGGCTGAGTTCTTCGGTGACGTATTCGACCAAAAGATTGAGTTCGCAAACGTCGTTGCCGGCGAGTGCGACGGGGCGAGTCAAATCTGTGACGGCCTTGCGGATCCTGGCCAGTGTTGGTTCAAATTCCAGATCCGGCTGACCATCCCGAGCAATTTCCAGGGCCGCAACCACGAGATCAACGTCGCTTTCTCGACGCACCAGTCTCATGAACTGTTCGTCTTTTTCAAATTGTTGCAACGCGGACATGTGAGACGGGTGGACAGGGAAGAATGGGAAGGTGATGTTTGTGGTGGCTTCCATTCCGAAGCAACCGTTGAGTGAATTTCACTATAGCGTGACGTGTGGGTGGTCACAACGCGACTCTCTCAAACGGCGATTCGCCATTTTTCGCCTCGTTGACTTGTCCAAAACACGTTTGTATTGTGATAGCCCGCAGATTGTGTAAAAAGAAATATTCAAGCACATTTTCAGCTTCGGCAAAGCTTGCCGAGCTTGCGTGTGTCGTGTTGCAGTTTTCCTGAAATGTCTCGTCGGAGTTGTTCATGTCAACCAGTCTTGTCCGTCCCTTTCAATTGTTGCCCGCCCTGCTCTGCCTGCTAATCGTCGGTTGTGCTGACAATGGTGGAGGAACTGCTGGTGGTGGTGCGGGGAACGGTGGCGAAACGTCGACAGCGGAGGACGCTGCATCCGTCGGCTACGTGACAAACGGTATCGCATCGTTTTGGGTGATTGCAGAAAAAGGGGCCGTTGATGCCGGCAAAGAATACAACGCCAAAGTCACCGTTCAAATGCCAGCCAATGGTGTGGAGGATCAAAAGCGAATGTGCCAGGACATGCTGGCTCAGGGAATTGAGGGCATCGCAATCAGTCCCATCGATCCGGACAATCAGGGGGATCTGTTGGCGGAGATCGCTCAGCACACAAAGCTGATCACTCAGGATTCGGACGCGCCAGACAGTGACCGACTGTGCTACATCGGTATGGACAACTACACAGCCGGACGTATGTGCGGCGAATTGGTCAAAGAAGCAATGCCGGATGGCGGCAGCGTGATGATCTTTGTCGGTCGGCTGGGCCAGGCGAATGCTCGCCAAAGACGTCAGGGCGTGATTGACGAATTGATGGATCGTGACCACGACGCGACTCGTTACGACGAACCTGGCGATGGGGAAATCAAGGGGGAAAGTACACAGTCCTGGATACACGCACAGACGGCTTCGATTTCGGCAAAGCGAAAGCTCAGGCTCAGGACGCCATCGCCAAATACGACGACCTCGGCTGCATGGTCGGACTGTTCGCTTACAATCCGCCGCTTATGCTGGATGCGGTTCGTGAAGCTGGAAAGCTTGGCAAAATCAAGATCGTGTCGTTCGACGAAGATGAAGCTTCGTTGAAGGGAATTCAGGACGGCGAAATTCACGGTACTGTTGTTCAAAACCCTTACAAATACGGCTACGAATCTGTGCGAGTTCTCGCGGGACTCGCTCGCGGTGATGAATCGGTGATTCCCGAAGGCGGTTTTATGAACATTCCGGCGCGGCAGATTCGAAAAGATAACGTTGGTGAATTCTGGGCGGAGCTCAAGCGACTGACGGCTGAAGATGGTGCTGCGGCTACGGAGGAAGCCGCTGAAGAAGCCGCTCCTGCGACTGGTACCGAGACCGAAGAAGAAGCGGTTGAAGCAAAATAGCCCGTCCCTTGAGATCGTGCCCGAGCGACTCAGGTTATGACCCGTTGCAGGCCATCGTGTTCAATACGATGGCCCCAAAGTACTCACGCTGATGAGCGAAAACGATCCACCCCAACTACTGTCCGTCGAAAACGTCACGAAACGTTTTCCCGGAGTCACTGCACTCAGCCGTGTCAATCTGTCACTTCGTCCAGGGGAAATTCTCGCCCTGATCGGTGAAAACGGTGCGGGCAAGAGCACTCTGATGAAGATCCTTGCCGGCGTTCAATTGCCGGACGAGGGGCAGCTCAAGGTTGAAGGGCAAGCGGTCGTGCTTGATTCTGTGCAGACGTCGCAGTCGCACGGGATCGCTCTGATCCATCAGGAATTGAACCTGTCTGGCAACCTTGATGTCGGTGCCAACATTTTCCTTGGCCGCGAGCCGTTAAAACGCGGTCTGATTGATAAGAAGGCGATACGCGAACAGTCGGTGGAGTTGCTGGAACGTGTGGGGCTTCGTGTTTCACCGGACACGCTGGTCGACCACCTGCCGATTGGTCAGCAGCAGCTTGTGGAAATCGCCCGAGCGCTTTCCGTGAATGCCAAAGTGCTGATCATGGACGAACCCACTTCGAGTTTGTCGCAGCACGAAACGGAACGACTGATTGAAGTGGTCAAAGACCTGCGGACTCGTGGAGTCAGTGTGATCTATATTTCGCATCGACTTGGTGAAGTGAAGGAACTTGCCGATCGCGTGACGGTGTTTCGTGATGGAGCCAACGCGGGGGACTTGCAACGCGATGAAATCACTCACGATCGCATGGTGCAGTTAATGGTCGGGCGGGACATTTCTCAGTTCTACTCTCGCACACCGCACGCCCCAGGGCAGGTTGCGTTGGAAGTGCAGGACCTGGAAACACCGGCGAATCCTGGTCATCCGTTAAATTTCTCGGTTCGGCAGGGGGAGATTGTCGGGGTGTCTGGTCTTGTGGGGGCTGGCCGCACGGAAGTGCTGCACGTGTTGTTCGGTGTGGATGCCGCAGTTGCCGGGGCGGTCCTGGTTGAAGGAAAGCCCGTTCGGTTGCAAAGTCCGCAGGATGCCATTCACGCCGGAATTGCACTCGTGCCGGAAGACCGCAAGCAGCAGGGCGTCATCCTGGAGATGGCGGTTCGTACAAATATAGGGC
>CAYZYB010000486.1:0-4625 GCA_964481505.1 uncultured Planctomycetaceae bacterium
GGACATGCTTTTACAGTCGTGAGACCATCAAAGGTGGCTGGAACCTTTGTTTACTCGTGAGACCATCAAAGGTGGCTGGAACCTTTGTTTACTCGAACCTGTCACTTCGAAGGCCTGATCCGCTCCCTCAAGCAGCTGCTTCTTCCAAAGCGTCACCTGATTCGGGTGAACCTTGAACTGCTTCGCGATCTCGCTGATCGTCTTCACCGAACGAACGGCTTCCAAAGCAACCTTGGCCTTGAATCGTCCATCAAATCGACGTCGTTTACGCACCATCCTTCACCTCCTGAGGATGCCACGATAACCCCCCATTTTCAGACCAACAAATCCACCTTAACCACTGGTCCGAACATTGGGGTCCACTTCAAAGCGTTCGATTTCAGTGGTGGTTTCGCAGCGGTACAACTGGACTTGGCAGATCCGAACGAAGCGAAAAAGTACACGTTCATTAATACCCAGGGACAACAACTAATCACTGAGCCACTCTTCGATTTTAACCATTTTTCGGAAGGGATTGCTGTTGTGACCAGACAAAAAGGTGATCCACACTCCTTATTGACCTCGGACGGTGAAATCATCTCAATCTCGGCCTAGTGTTTGCCACAAACCTGGGTGGTGAAGTCAATCGATCGCTTCACGGCCGGAAAGGATTTTGGTGGTAAATTGAGGTGACCAGAAGTATGCTCCGTAAGTAATTCATTTCCTCATTCACCATGGGCCACAGGAACAGGCATCATGATTGGAACACGCCCCCGAGGTTTTACGCTAATCGAACTGCTGGTGGTGATTGCCATCATCGCCATTCTGATTGCCCTGCTGCTACCCGCCGTCCAGCAGGCCCGTGAGGCCGCTCGCCGTACGCAGTGTAAAAACAATCTCAAGCAACTCGGCATTGCTCTGCACAACTACCACGACGTGTTCAATTCGTTTCCGCCGGGGGCAATTCGAACCAGCGCGAATTCCTACTAAGTTCCAATGCCAGTTGGATCGCCATGCTACTGCCTCAAATCGATCAGCAGCCTCTGTACAATAAATTCGACTGGTCGCTGATCCCGGTTGACAGCGGTGCCAACCAGCCTCTGATGAACAGTTTTATTCCCGGATTGTTGTGCCCGTCGGACGGTGGAACGAGTTCCGATCTGGCTACCTATTCGCCCACAAATTACGTGGCCTGTGTCCCGGAAGATGGCAACCTCAACAACGATGCATCAAAGGCATCTCTGTTCTTTATCAACAGCCGAAGTCGGTTTCGCAATATCACAGACGGGACCAGCAACACGTTGTGTATCAGCGAATGCCTGATCAACAGCCCGTGGGTTCAGCGATTTGGAACCAACCAAACCGGGTACAACAATTGCCGTCAGGGCCTGGCACCCCCAATCACGATGAATGCCTCGACCAACCCAAGTTTACCAGCAGTGGGGCGTGGTTATTCCGCCCTGTTTGCGCAGCGCCCATCGGCATGGACGTTTTCAACACACTTTCAACCCAACGATTTCCTGGTTGACGTTCAGCAGCAGGAGTGTGAAGGGCACACGTGGCAGAGTACATTCGGCGCTCGCAGCAAACATGCCGGTGGCGTGCAGGTCGGTCTTGCTGATGGTGCTGTGAGGTTCGTGAGCGAAAACATCGACTCCGGCACTTGGTCGTCACTCGGCACCATGGGCAATGGTGAAGTCATTGGGGAGTTCTGATCTTGTTGTGAATTTCCCTTTCGATGTTTTCCTGCCAGGCTCTGCTGCATTCTGTAATCTGAGGTTCGATGCGTATCTTGGGGGGCGAAAAGGGACGCAGCCAATAGTGTTCGGCGCGGCGGTTGCTGATTCTTTGGGATGGCGAATTCTGGCGTGATGGGTGGTTTTGCCTGACCTTCAACGGCCGAGCGATTGAACAGCGAACAGGCTGTTGTTGAGGCCGGCAAAACTCGGCACAGCGTCAGACCGGGCAAACAAGACGGTTCAACCGCCCTGTGAAGATCAGGCCTGTTTTTTCAGGCGATTGAGGTGGCGCAGCAGTTCTTCGTCGTCCGCCATGCCGCAGAAGTACCAGCAGATCATTTCGTGAGTTCGCAGCGTCGGCTTACGGCCCGTCCCAAGACTAATCAGCATGCACGCGATGATCGCGCAATACACCTGAATCTCGATGCCGTTCTGCGAATGGCTCAACAGGTGCCGACAGCCCAGAACGTGTTTGAAGTGACGGAAAAAGATTTCAATCGTCCAGCGATAGTGATACAGCAGGGCGATAATTTCAGCGGGCACATCCATCAGGTTGGTGGCGATGCGTAGAAAACCATCGCAGTCCGGACCGGTTGAGCCCGAGTGATTTCGGCCGGTGCGACGCCCCTTCGAGTTGTGCGGCTTTGCCTCAATCACAACGAGTCGCACCGCGTGGTTCGGTTTCGATTTTGAAGATTCCGTGCCCAGAGAAATCACTTCGTCCGACAGAACGCGAGCCGTTTTGTCGGCATCTGTCAGCGATCGTTGTTCGATGACTTCGTAGACGCTGTTGTCTCGAATGCGACAGACATAACTGCTGCCCGCATCCACAATCTGATTGAACAGCTCGAACTTCGCATAGTCTCGATCCATCACATAAGTGCGATCGGGAAGAAGCTCGCAACTCATAACAGCCCGCTCGTCCCAATCACCGCCACCTGTCAGCGTGACCTTGATGAGAGTCGGCAAAAAGCGATCGACTTCAAAGAAGGTGTGCAGCGTCCACTTCAGTTTGTTGCTGCTGCCCGCCTGTTTTTCGGCCAGCGATGCCATCGCAATTCTCGGCAAAGCTTCCACAATACTGCCGTCGACCAGAGTGAGTCCCTTGATGTCGTTCAGCCGCTTGTCGGCACCGACCGGCTTCAGTTTTTCGCCCAGACCTTCAATGATCGGCCTGAGTCGTTCTGGATCGAAGACAGACACCGATTCCGAAAGTGATCCCAGTGAAGCTCATGCACAACCGAGCTTCTTCTGCACTTTTTTGAGTTCGCTGGCCTGCTGAACGGCTCGCAGCGACGACACGATCGGGTTGAACAAATAGAGCAGCACCAGCATACAATACTGGTCCATATGCAATGTGCGATTGCCAGCGTTATCGCCTTCGCACCCGACTTCATGAAGTTGCTCAAGCAGTCCACTGAGCTGATGAAAATACTTCAGCCCGACGATATCTTTCTCGGTGATTCGGGGCGGCTGATTGTCTACATTCGTTGCCATGCACGAAGCCTGGCAGATCAAAACTCAGCGCGCAATACTGTACATTTGTATCCCCCAGAAACACAGCAACCACCGCGCCGAACACTATTGGGTGTGTCCCCTTTTTCTTTCCGGAAGGCAAAACAATGAGCTGCATCCGATTTTTCTTGCCCATGTTGCTCGTACTTCTACTGGTCGTAGCAACCCCTCGCGTTACGAATGCGCAATCATCGCCGGACGTGAACCAGTTGCTGGAACTTCGTCAGTACGAGAGTGCTCGGAACCATCAAAGGTGGCTGGAACCTTTGTTTGCTTGGAACCTTTGTTTGCTGGAACCTTTGTTTGCTTGAAAGGAGAAGCCGTCATGTCCTCAACGCATCAGAAAAGTGCATCTCGAACGACTCGCCGGTCTCGAAAAATCGGACGGCCCTTTGCGGGGTCATCCTCACCCGCTTCCAGAGACTCACGGAGTCATTCGAAGAGTACGAGACCATCAAAGGTGGCTGGAACCTTTGTTTGCTCTGAATTCCTGGACGGTGACTTCGAAGTCGATTCCATTCAGTTCGACGCTCCAGTCCAGACCGCGGCAAAAGCCTGGCATCGCACTTTCGAAGAGTACGGTTGCTAAGTTGATACGAAACTAGGACACGATGGACGTTACGACTTGCGTTCGACTCACCAAGGTTAGTGCTCCCTTCGTCAATCCCTCTGCTTAGCCGGCAACTGCGCCTCCCAACCATCAACAACGCATTCGCCATGTACGCCACAGGAAAATCCAAGTGGTTCTTCGAGACCAATTTTTTGATTGGTCTGCGAATTATCGAAACGAACCGAGTCGGAAACGTTGGTTAGGGCGTTGTTGCGGATCACTGAACCGAAGCTCTCTTCATTTCGGAGTAGCGGACGCGGCGCTCCGCGGCATTCGATTACGTTGTCACGAATACTAATCGTCTTAAAATCGCATCCACGATTGAATCCGAACAATCCGTCGTCTCGCGGAGTCGCCGTTGTGCGGGTGATAATGTGGTTGTTGCGAATGACAACGTTGTTATACGGCGCGTTGACCCAGATGATGCCGCGCCCCGGATTGCTGACCAAGTTGTTGTGGAAGCTGGCTGGCCCCTTGGCGGCAGTCTTGTTAAACCCCGAAATCAGGTTGCCGCGGTCTTTTGCGGTGTCAAAGTCGAAGAGATTGTGGTCGATCTCGACACCATTACGCACGAACTCGATCGAGTAACTGGAACGAAACCAGTTGTGATGAATGTGAAACGTGCGTCCGCTGTCGGGCACCGGCCCACCAGCATCCTTGGGGATCGAGATGGTGCCGTAGCAGATGTTGTGGTCGATCTCGACGTCTTCGTCATTCTCGAATGGGAATTCGATTGAGAAGTTGACCTCAATCGTGTTGTGGTGAATACGACACTGTCTTCC
>CAYZYB010000487.1:0-4616 GCA_964481505.1 uncultured Planctomycetaceae bacterium
GCTGTTCATTCGCGAATACGAAGAAGAGACCAATCTGAGATCCACCATTCTGCTGGATTCCAGTGGGTCGATGGGTTATTCAGGGTCACGCAGCAACGGCCTGACCAAACACGACTACGCCATCCGCACGGCCGCTTGTTTGTCATATTTGTTGTTGCAGCAGCAGGACAGCGTCGGCATGGTCACGTTCGATACAAAAGTTCGCAGCTACATCCCGCCGCGAGCTCGACCGAAGCATCTGCAGGCGATCATCAATCAGCTCGACAAAACGAAACCCGCCGAAGAAACGGAACTCGGCGACGTATTCCACGAAATGGTGTCAAAGATCCAGCGCCGCGGCATGGTGATTGTGATCTCAGATTTGTTCGGCGATGTGGATCATCTTTTGAAAGCGTTGGCGCACTTTCGGCATGCCAAACACGAAATGATCATCTTTCAGATCTGGGATCCGGACGAACTGGACTTCCCGTTTCGACAGTGGACGCAGTTTTCGTCGCTGGAAAAGTCGGACAACCGACACCTTGTGGATCCGGCTCAGATTCGCCGCGCGTACCTCGAAAAACTGGACGAGTTTCGTGAAAAACTCAGCAGCGGCTGCAGTCGTCATCGCATTAATCTTGTGCCGATGTCCACCGACCAACCGTATGCCGACGCGCTAGCTGCGTACCTTGCTGTGAGGAGGCGTTCGAAATGACGTTCCTCAACGGTGCACTGGCATTCGGCGCAATTGCGGCCGCGATTCCCATCATTCTCCATATTCTGAATCGGAGTAAGTTCCGCCAGGTGGAATGGGGAGCGATGCATCTGCTGGAATCCGTGGTCAAGGTGAACCACAAACGATTTCAGTTCGAACAATGGATCCTGCTGGCGATCCGTTGTGCGATTCCCGTATTGTTGGCGATGTGCCTGGCTCGCCCCGTTCTGACGGGCTCCCGAATACTGACAGGCGACGCTCCCGTGTCGATGGTGGTGCTGCTGGATACCAGCTATTCGATGGAAGCCACAACTACGAAGACTGAGCACTTCGATCAGGCAATCGACGCGGCCTGTGCGATCATCGAAGCCACCACTCGCGGCTCGGAAGTGACCGTGATTCAAACGGGCGGAGCTCCCTCACCGGTCTTTGACGAACCTGTGTTTGATTCATCCGCGGTCGCTCGACGCGTGCGGTCGCTGCAGGCAGGTTATGGAGCCAGCGACATGCAGAAGTCGCTGGATATGGGGCTCGCAACACTTGCCGGGATGACTCACGGTCGCCGTGAATTGATCGTTATTAGTGACTTTCAACCAGCAGACTGGAACGGTTCCGGCAACGTTGCGGAAACGATTCGGCAGCAGGTTGACGCCATGTCGTTGAAGCCGGAACTTTCACTATTACAGATCGGCAAACCGGTGCTCGGAAATGTGTCGATCGAATCGCTCAGCTTTTCCAACCGACCGCTCGGCGTTGATCAGCAGCTTGCTGTTCGAGCAAATCTGCGGAACCATAGCGATGCTGCTCGTGACAACGCGCGAGTTGTCTTGAAAATCGACGGCGAAGAACAGTCGGTTTCCCAGGTGTCGCTTGCGGGAAGCAGTTCGTCGCAGGTTCTGTTTCCCTGCACTTTCAAAACGCCCGGATCGCACGTCGTCGAAGTGGAATTGATTGCAGACGATCCGTTGCAGACAGATAACAAATTTGCCGCCGCCATGACGATCTGGGATCAGATCAATGTGCTGCTGGTGGATGGAGACCCCAGTTCTCGACCGTTGATGAGCGAAACCGACTATCTGTCCGTCGCGTTGACGCCTTATTCGTTCGGAAGAATGAAGCTTTCGGACCTCGTGAAAACGCAGACTGTCCATGCGACGAAATTTAAGACGGAGAACTTAGGCGACTACCGAGTCGTCGTGCTGGCGAACGTTCCTTTGCTGAAGAGCAACGAATCCGCCGCGCTGCGAGACTACGTTCGCGATGGTGGAGCAGTTTTGGTGGCAGCCGGAAACCGTATTCAAACCAAGTGGTACAACGAGCAGTTGTTTGCGCAGGAACGTTTCCTTCCCGCTGAATTTGGAGTGCCTCGCGGAAAGATTGATGACAACGGAACCAGCAGTCGCATTGTCGCTCAGCACTTCGACCATCCTGCTTTGCAGTTCTTCAACGAACCGGCAAATGGTGATTTGTCGACGGCCGAAATTCGACAATGGTACGAACTCAGGCTTCCGGCCAATCAAGCGATGATCATGACTTCGCTGTCCGATGAAAACAGCAAAAGTGAACAACAATCCACTGGCCCGCTGGTACTTGCCAGACTGGATAATGGCGATCCGCTTTTGGTTGAACAGTCGTTTGGTGATGGCTCGGTGATGCAGCTGGCGACCTCCGCCGACGCCGATTGGTCCGACCTGCCAATGCGTCCTTTCTATGTGCCGCTGATGCAACAGCTGGTCACCACGATGGCCGCGCAACTGAATCCTCCCCGAAACATTCGTACCGGCGAACCGGCCGTGGCGATTCTGCGATCAGCCACGGAAGACGCGAGTTCGAATAACGCTCATACTATGTCGGTTGTGGTTCCGGACGGCAGTCGCAGAACCATTCGTTCGACAGCACAGGGCAATCAGCAGATGGTTCGGTTCGACGAAACCAGGCGGCCCGGTGTCTACACGATGCTGAGTCCCGATGCGGACACTATCCACTTTGTCGCCTCGACCTCCCGCGAAGAGTCAAACCTCGAAACACTGGATGGCCCAGAACTGACAAACCTTGCCGAAACCATGGGAGCGTCCGTGGTGGCGTCTGAAGCAGATTATCTGGAACAGGATCGGCTGCGTCGCAACGGTCGAGAAATCTGGAAGTACGTGCTGATCGCGTTGCTGGCGATGATGTTTCTGGAGTTAGTATTGCAACAACGATTTTCGAGGGTCCGCACATGACAAACCTGCGATTTGTCGGCGACCTCCCCTTGTGGGTCGGCCTGTTGTTGATGGCGATCGTTTGCGGATTGTCGTGGCGGCTTTATCGTCGCGAAAGCAGCGAGCTGCCGGATCGCCTGCGTTGGGTTTTGCCGCTGCTGCGGTCACTGGCGTTCGCTCTGGGCATTCTGATTTTAACCGGCCCGGTGCTGCATCATCGCAGCGTTATTGGCGAACCTGGACGAGTGCAAATTTACGTCGACGCGTCGCAAAGTATGGGAATGCTGGATCGACACATTTCTGACGGTAGAAAGTTGCTGATTGCCCAACAGCAGGGCTGGGTCGAACCGGGGCGCATCGATTCTTCCGGCTTGCAGCAGGCAAACGTGCTCAACGCAGCTCGTGTCAAAGCGGAAGGTCATCTGAGGATAGAAACGCCGACCTCAGAGGAACTGGAAGCGACTCGTCAGGAACTTATTGCGGCTCTGAACGCCGTGAAGAAATCTTCCAATGCTGAGCCGATGGGCGATGTGAAGCTTGAAGAGTTGCTGGGGCTGCTCGAAGGAGACTCCGATTCTGCAAGCCGGATTCAAATGGTCTGCGAGTTACTTCCAACGGTCGAACGTCAACTGCGAACAACTTTCGACGAAGACGTACAACGATTAATCGATGGCGACGACGATTCCATCCGCGCTGCTCTGGCGATGTTTGACGAAACTCCGCGATGGAAGCGAGCAGAACGCACGTTGCTGGACACCGAAGAAGCTCTTTTCAAAGCGCTGAAAGAAACTCACAACGTCGAAATCCTGGCGCTCCACGATCAACAGGCGGTCGAACTGTGGAACGGCGGCGCAGGTCTCGAAACGCCGTCGGAATTCGCAGAATCACCGGATGCCTCGACATCAGATCTGGCCAGCGGGATCACGGCCAGTCAGAGTGTCAGCGAAGCTCCCGAAACGGATAATGAAAACGAGAGTTTGAAATCAATGGCCGCCAATACAGCCGTCGTGCTGCTGACAGACGGCCAGCACAATTCCGGTCCATCACCGCTGCAGACAGCTCGCGTTCTGGGGAGCCAGGGAATCGCGTTCTATCCCGTTTCTCTGGGAGCCACCCGGCAGGCACCGGACATCGCGGTCACGGCAATCGAACATCCTGAGATGGTGTTTCAGAAAGACCGTGTCCGCGGCACAATGATTGTTCACGATCGAATGCCGGTCGGTCTGCCGATGATGGCTCAGATCAAGTACGACGATGAAGTCCTGTGGCAGCAACAATTGCTCACAGAAGACAGCGGCGAACGGCGTATTGAGTTCGAATTTGGCATTGATGAACTCGTCGAACGCATTGGCAGCCAGTTTGATTCCGACGTCAAACGTCACGCCGTCGCTCTGGCGATGGTTGCCGACATCGCTCCACTGCAGAACGAAGCTGAAGCGGACAACAATACGCTGCCACTTCGATTGGCGGCGATCACTCAGAATTACCAACTGCTGATCATCGATGGCCGTTCTCGTTGGGAAACTCGCTACATACGCAATGCTTTCGAACGTGACAGCCAATGGGATCTCGACGTGATTATCGCCGGTCCCGGGAACGACGACGAAACGCTTCCGCGTGGTGATGGTGACGACATGTTTCCGGAAACGCGTGACGACCTGTTCGCTTACGACCTCATCGTCTTCGGCGAAGTCGTGCCGGATCTCTTCTCCGAACACGAA
>CAYZYB010000488.1:0-4604 GCA_964481505.1 uncultured Planctomycetaceae bacterium
ATGCGATTGATAGAACATGAGAAACGTCGGCAGCCGACGCAGTTGAAATGTTTTGTGCCAACCCCGGAAGGAAGACATGGCAGATGATCAATGACCAGAGCCACCATGCCTTCCGGGAACAGGCCAGTATGAAGCCACGACGGTGTCCAACCGTCGATTGAGTTTCGTTGCAGCGGCGCAAATGCACCGCGGTCGTCTATTTTTGTTTCCGTTTGGATTCGAACCAGTCGTGTACCATCTGCGGGCTTTCCACATGACCTTGCGGACTGGTGGAGTAGCCGTTGGCCTTCAGCCGGGGGTCCGCAAGTGCGTCGAGCGTGAACTGCAGGCCGTGGCAGTTCATGCAGGTGGTGCGGATCATTTTTTCGTTCGGTTGCAGGTTGGAATTCTGATTGTGTTCGACGCGACCTTCGTCATCACGGGGCATGTGACAAGTCGCGCAGGACACACCTGTTCCAGCAGCTGCGGTTCCGGAAATTTCGTCCTGCCACAACTGAAAGTGAGACGAATTCAGATAGCCGCGGGTGTGGCCATCATCGTGACACGACACACAGGCATCGACCGCCGCGAATTGAAGATCGGGCCGATGCGGATCATGGCAGGCCGAACAGTTGAGTTGCTTGTGAGCCGCGCTGGCATGCATTGGGAGTCGCGCGAGTTCGGGCGTCATTTCTGTCAGGCCGACAGAGAGTTTCATGCCGTGCATTCCCTTCAGGAACCCAGCCACTTCACTGTCATGGCAGCTTGCGCACGATGCATGATCCGGCCTGGCGAGCCAACGCTCAGATGCTTCGGCGCCTTTCGATGATTCGTCGACACTGGCGGCGTCCGAATGGCATTCGGAACAGTTTACGCCAGCCAGTGCATGAGCGCTGGCTGCCCAATCGCCTGCCACAGCTGGGTAATTCCATTCGTGCGGCGCATCGGATTGTCCGGCCGTTAGCCGTTTGGATTCGTGCGCCTTTGAATCTTCGGCCAACCACTGTTGCAGGCGTCGTAACGGAGTCACGCGCGTTTCCAGCAGATCAGGCTGGCCGTGATGCTTCTTCAGAAAGTTCTCATACAGAGCCGTATTGTCGTGGTAATTGTGGCAGCCCGCGTTGGAACAGGAATTGAACCCGAAATCCTGGTGACTCGGGCGATCCTCAGCAACGTCTTCGTGGCAGTGAATGCAATAATCCAAAGGCACCGTGACGCCCATCGCGTGCGTTCGGTCTTCCTGATGTTCGGTGTGGCATGTCAGGCAATTCGACGCGTCGATCTTTTCCAACAGAACGGCTTTAGTGGGATCGATGAATTTCGATTTCGGATGCGTGTCACGCGATTTCTTCAGATCGGCACCGTGACAATCGATGCACGATTGATCGGTCACACCACCGTCCGGAAGGTGGCACGTCTTGCAGCTCATTTCGATCTGGTGGTGGCCATGAGTGGTTTCGCCAGGCAGGTAGACCGACGATGCTATCGTTGCGTCGCCATTTCCCGGCAACGCCATCGCCAGCCAACCCGCTCCACAGCCGGTCAGCAGCACCCAGGTTGTCCACAAAACTCTGTTCACGTTAAAGCCAGTACACCGAAACAATGTGAAAGGCGATCAGCAGCGGCAGCGGCCACAAACACAGGATGTGCCAGAAGGTCAGCGGCCTTCGCCACGAACGCATCATCAGTGGCAGACGGGCTTCTGTTCCGGAAACAACACCGACCATCGCACCGGTGAGTGAAGCCGCCAGAAAGCTCCAGAACAACACAAGATTGAGATTGCTGCCTCGATGAAAACCCGTGTGAGCGACCAAAACCGCAAGTGCAGTCGTCGCCAGCAGGACGTGGATGACTCGCAGGTGCCGGAAGTCGAACGTCTTCAGCCACGCCGTTCGTTTCCGCAGCGTAATGACCAGCGAAAGAAGGGCCATAGCAGTCATTGTGTAGCCGGTGAATTGCTTCCAGAAGGAATCTGTGATCAATTTCTGCCAAAGCGTCGTCGCGGTCTGCACGCTGACGGGAAGTGCGATCGGCGCGGCAAACGCTAACAGGCTCAGCAGCACCAGCGATACGATCGATGTACCAGCCAGAATCTTCTGCGGAAAATCGAAAACCGCTACATCCGGTGCTTCGCCGACAAACTGTTGCACCAGAGGTCGGCACGATCCACAAACGGTTGACGCACCGGTCTGATCTGCCAGAGCTTCAACCGTTTCGCAGCCAGCTTCACGAGCTCGCGTCAGACACCCTCGAGTGACGCCCGTGCAACTGCAGACGACTGCTTGAGGCGGCCAGGCCGAAACAAGTTCGCTGTCTTTGTCTTTCCACAAGCGGCCGGATGATTCGAACCGATTGCGTTGCCACCAGAAGATTCGCCTTTGGTTCGCAACAGCCTCCTGCAGCCGTGGAAGTTGAGGCACGTCACCGACTGCCACGGCTCCAACGATTCGACCGTCGCGAACAACTATCTTGCCGTAGCTGTCGTTCGTTTGGAACGTCAATGTCTGCGCTGTGGTCGTGTCAAGATAGTCGCCGCAGAAAACGACATTCACGCCAAGCAGCTTAAGCCGAGTGGCTTCATTGCTACCTAAAAACGCGGCATCCGTGCCGCGCAGGCGATTCGCCAGAACGCTTGCCATTTGAAAACCCGGCGCTGCCAGGCCGTATACTGTCCCTTTGTGCTCCGCACATTCGCCGATCGCCCAGATATTTGGATCCTCTGTCTGCAGTTCGTCGTTAACGACGATACCACCGCGTTTGCCAACTCCCAGTTCGCAGTCTCGCGCCAGTTCGTCGCGAGCCCGAACGCCGGCAGACACAACCAGCATGTCTGCAATAAGCGATTCCCCGTCCTGAAACTGAACCAGCAGACCTTCCGGAATACGACTGATTTTTTCCGTGCGTTTGGTCAGGTAGACATTGAAATTCTTTGCTTCGATCGTCTTTCTCAGGATTTCTGCACCGGTATTGTCTAACTGCCGAGGCATCAATACAGGAGCCATTTCCACGATCGAAACCTGTAGCTTAAGTGACTGCAGAGCGGCCGCCGCTTCCAGTCCCAGCAGTCCGCCTCCCAAAACAACGGCTCGCCGACAGTATCCCGAATAGGCTCGGATTTGCTGCAGATCGTCGATCGTCCGATACGCAAAAACGCCGTCCAGATCGATACCGGAAATGGGAGGCATAAACGGACGACTGCCGGTCGCCAAAACCAATCGATCGTAGACCTGCATCCGCCCCGACCGAGAATGAACGGTCCGCTGTTCACGATCGATGCGAATCACCGGATCGCCGACGTGCAGTTCGATCTTGTTATCTTCGTACCAGGCTCGCGAGGCGTATCGAAGTTGAATCCGATCAGCTGCCGAGAGATATTTGGTCAGATTGACTCGATCATAAGCGACTCTGGATTCTTCCCCAAAGACTGTGATCCGACATCTCTGATGCCATTCGTGTTCCGTCAGCTCTTTCAAAAAGCGAAAGCCAACCGGACCGTTCCCAACAACAACGACCGACTTACCGCTACGCTGCGACTCGAGCTGTTCGTCGTGCTGAGATTGAGATGACTGATTGTGAGCAACAGCTGACACGATGAAACTGTCGGAATGTGACGTGACTCAAAACAGCGAGGGCTGCCGGTGCTGTTTCATCGGTGCCAACTTGTTTTGTTACGTCGCTCTTATCTTTTCGTTCTGAATGCTCGCCCGCATCCGTTCGAAAAAGCAAAGCACGCGTCGTGCCGAAGTTGAACATTGAACTTCCTGCAAGCCGTTTCTGAGGTAATCCTTCTTTTCGTGTGACGAAGAACAACGGGTTACCACAGATGGCCCGCAGCATGAGCGTGGTGGTCACGCAGGCAATTCGAAATCGGTTGCCTGCAAATTCAGCACACTTGCTGAGCTGCAGGAAGTGCCGATCATCGTCACTACGGTCTTCGGCACGGGGCTACCCACATAACGGTCCGATAAAGCTTGCGGAATATGCTGACGCAGCCACTGGTGTCCTGTTTTGCCTGGAAAAAGTACTGAGGGAGAAATCAACTTTTCGTAACCACCGAGACGAAGCCTTTACTAGCCGCGGGAGCAGGGCTAATCACGACAGCAGGAATCAGGATCGTTCCAATCTCCGCATCAACTGGATGTCGTCTGTCACAAACACAGGACGTGTTATGTAGGGACACACTCATGATTTTCAAAACAATACAAAGAACGGCAACGAGACTGGCCCTTGTTCTCGCATTTGCCGGTGGTGCTCAGGGGGTGATGGCTCAGGATGAAAGCGGCGGCGACACGCTCGACGTTCGCGCAATTTTCGATTCTGTCGCGGGCGATGAATCGATCTTTGGCCAGCTCAAGAACCAGAAGGTCGGCGGCATGACGTACTCCGTCGGCGGTGAACTTCGTCATCGCTTCATGAATGAAGACAACCGCCTTCGACCTCCCGGTGGCAACGCCGAGTATTCGCTGTGGCGTTTCACTCCCTACATGAAGATGCAGTTCAACGATCGGCTTGGCGCCTTTGTGGAAGGGATTGACGCATCGGTAACTCAGGAAGGCGACGCTCCTTACACCCCAGTCGGCATCGATATCAATCGTCTGGACTTCCTGCGTTACTATGGCGAAATC
>CAYZYB010000489.1:0-4597 GCA_964481505.1 uncultured Planctomycetaceae bacterium
GGCGAATGGTTCGGCTATCAGCAAACCGGCATTCAGCCAGACGTAATCACGATGGCAAAAGGGCTGGCGGGTGGCGTGGCTTGTGGAGCGATGATCACCAAAGACGAATACGCGAGCGATCTGCGACCAGGGATGCACGCCAGCACCTTTGGCGGAAACTCACTCGCCATGGCGGCCGGAATTGCCACCGGCGAAACCATCGAACGCGAAGGTCTGCTGCAGCACGTCAAGGACAACGCCGAGCATGTTCGCGAACGACTCGAAGCCGCCAGCGAATCGCTGTCCATCGTCACAGAATTGCGAATCTGTGGCATGATGATCGGCATCGAACTCAACATTCCCAGCACACCCGCCGTCGCTAAAGCAATGGAACGTGGAGTCCTGCTGAATGCCACACAGGACACAGTCGTGCGACTGCTTCCGGCCATGAATATCAGCCGAGAAGAACTGGACGACGGAATCGACGTCGTCATCGAAGTGCTCAACGAAATGGCCGAAGAAGCTTAGCCGCTATCAGTCGTGTGAGCCGCCGGTGCGAGCTGCGTTCCTGCAAAGTAGAAGCAGGTCAGACTGTGTCTGACTAACCCTTTCGGAAGATTTTATGACGCCCAAATATCGCTTCTCCCGATTCGTGTTTGTTGCTGCCCTGTGTTTCTGTGAGTCCTTCGCAGAGTCGGCAGATGAAGTCGACTTCCAACGCGACATCGCGCCCATTCTGGACAACCGTTGCTGGGGGTGTCATGGCGAAGACGAACAGGAATCCGGATTGCGACTCGACCTGCGGCCCCACATGCTGCATGGCGGGGATTCCGGATTGGCCTCCGTTGTTCCTGGTAAACCGGAAAAGAGTTTTCTGGTCGAAGTCATCAATCATGTTGATGAAGACACGGCGATGCCGCCGGACGAAGACAAATTGCCGGTAGAAGAAATCGACCTGCTGACTCGCTGGATCAAACAGGGCGCCGAGTGGCCCGGACAAATGGATGCCGTCTTCGAAGTGAAGTCAGATCATTGGGCGTTTCAACCTGTGTTGCGACCCCAGACAGAAACTTCGGGATCTGCCGCGATTGATGCCTTCCTGAAGAAAACACTTGCGGAACACGGCCTGAATTTCTCTGACGCCGCAGATCCGCGTTCGCTGATTCGTCGTGTTTCCATCGTACTGACCGGAATCGCCCCGACGCCCGAAGAAACGACCGCCTTTGTTGCTGAATCGGCCAAGGATTCGGAAGCAGCTTACGCCGAACTCGTGGATAGGCTGCTTGCATCGCCTCATTTTGGAGAACGCTGGGCGCAGCACTGGCTGGACGTGATTCGGTGGGCAGAAACCAATGGTTCAGAAGCAAACCTGTACCGCAAAAACGCCTGGATCTATCGCGACTATGTCGTTCGCGCGTTCAACGAAGACAAGCCTTACGATCAATTTGTGCGAGAGCAAATCGCCGGCGACTCGCTTGGTTCCGGCGAAGCAACAGGCTTCCTGGTCGCGGGCCCTCACGTGCCCGCTGCGACTGTTGGCAGAGAACCGACCGCCATCCGGCAGGCTCGCGCAGACCGTATGGACGAAGTCATGCAGACCGTTGGCGCTTCTGTCATGGGCGTCACCATGGGATGTGCTCGATGCCACAATCATAAGTTCGATCCTATCACGATTACAGACTATTACGCCATGACGGGCGTCTTTCAGGACGTGGAATTTGGTAGTCGGTTTCCGGAATTCGCCAAAGAGCATCCTCGCCGTAAAGCTGGCGACGCCGTGTGGGGAAAAATCGCAGAGCAGCGACGCAAACTGCGTGAATTCGGCGGATGGGAAGAAAACTGGGGCGCGTTTCGGGAATTGCACTTCCAACCAATCACAACAAAAGCGATTCGTATTCAATTTAAGTCACACAATGTCGGCCTCGACGAATTGGAGGTCTTTGGTACCAAAGATCGCAAA
This sequence comes from uncultured Planctomycetaceae bacterium, assembly GCA_964481505.1. Classification (GTDB taxonomy): domain Bacteria; phylum Planctomycetota; class Planctomycetia; order Planctomycetales; family Planctomycetaceae; genus Fuerstiella. The sequence goes on from CAYZYB010000489.1 coordinate 1,940, forward strand.
GAAAACCTGGCTCACAAAAGCCATGGCACAGAAGTTTCGGGGGAACCAGCTGAAGGTGTTGACGACCGGTGTCCGATCGAACGTTTGATAGACGGCGAATTCGGAACGATGGTCTGGCGAGCTCGCTATGCCAAAGATTCCGAAGACCGTCCATGGGTGCAATTCGATTTCGAAGAGCCGCAGGAAGTGAATCGGCTGCGCTTGAGCAGCAATCGAGAGTACTTTTACGACACCGATTACCTGACAAAGAAACCGTCCCTGCCAAGCTACGAATACGACATGAGCGTCAAAAAGGACGACGGCACCTGGCAGCCGTGGGTCGGAACGTGGTTCGTCAACAAAAAGCTGAATGAAAAGCATCCCGAACGCAAAGACGCTCTGCACCAGATCGAAAAGCATATCGCATCGCTTGCCGAACAGGGGCCGCGGCCAAGTTTTGTCGGACGCTTTGTTCGACCAACGGTGACTCACGTGCTGCATCGCGGCAGTCCGGAGAATCCTCGCGACGAAGTCATGCCCGCCGGCCCGGCTGTCTTCGACGGGGACCTCAATTTGACAGCAGAAGCTCCCGGAGCCAAACGGCGGCTGGAATTCGCGAAGTGGATCAGCACTTCTCAAAATCCGCTAACGGCACGTGTGATGGTCAATCGCATCTGGCACCACGTGTTTGGCCGCGGCATCGTGAGCACCACCAGCGACTTCGGCACAGCCGGCGCGTCGCCAACGCATCCTGAATTGCTCGACTGGCTGGCTGCCGAATTTGTAGCCCCAACAGCCTCGCCTGATTCGCAGGCCAAACCATGGTCCATGAAATCAACGATCCGCCGCCTGGTTATGACGCGGGCCTTCCAACAATCCAGTGCTCCGACGGCAGACGGAATGCAGAAGAATGCCGGTGCCACGCTGCTGTGGAGATTCCCTCCGAAACGCGTGGAAGCAGAAGTCATTCGCGATTCGATTCTGCAGGCATCGGGAAAACTAGACCGCACCATTGGCGGACGCAGCTATCGAATCCACAACGAAAAGAAGACCTATGCTCAGTGGGAAGTCGTCAAAAACCACGGCCCCGATACCTGGCGGCGAATGCTGTATCAGGAAAGAATGCGGCGCGTCGACGACCAGATGTTCACAGCGTTCGACTTTCCGGATTGCGGACAGGTGCGAGCCAAACGCCCGGTTTCCACAACACCACTTCAAGCCCTGAACCTGATGAACAGCCCGTTTGTGCTGGAACAATCGGCACTGATTGCGGAGCGAGCGGAAACCGAGTCCAACGCCGACGCATCGGCTGCCGTCCGTCGCTGTTTCGAACTTCTTCTGTCGCGTCAACCTGACCAAGAAGAACTACAGGATTGCCTGGCAGTCGTCGAACAGGGCAGCCTGTCGCTCGTCTGTCGTTCCCTGATGAACACAAACGAATTCGCATTCCTGCCGTAGAATGATTGCAGTTTCCATCGCTGCAGTCACTGCGACCGTAGTCGCTGTTCTGTACGGCGCCGAAATTCCTTACGACCTCCGCTACGAATAGAAGCATAGACTATTCGCTCGAGGCCGCTTCTTCTAAAGCCTCTTTAACACAGCCAGGAATACCCCCTGAGCCCCAACCAGCGGATGTCCGAAAATAAATTTGAGTAGAGGCTTGAATCTCGAAAAATCCAATTGCAATTGCGATAGGGGACAATTGACAGGAGGACGACGCAAGTCAATTAGCTTCTAACTTTGTAAACTCAAGATTTGGCAATGCCGGGCACTGTTTGCGAAGCTTTTCATACTCCTGCACTTCCGTTTCGGTCAGCGGAATGTTTGATGGAGTTTCAACGACCAGGAAGTCATAGCGCGAAAAAGAGCTTGCCTGCATTTTAGCCATGCCCTTCGCCAATTTTTGTTGGAACTTTGCAATCTGCCGGTCGAGGTTTTCTCTTTTTGCGATAAGTGCTTTAACGTGATTCACGTTGTTAGACTTTAGTTGTTCAGACACTTCCTGCATGAACGCCTGGACCACCGCGAATTTGGCATCGCTTTCGGCATCCTTCGTCTTTTTCTTCTCTGTCGGTCCATATTTGGCGGTATTGGAATGTTCACGATGAATAGCTTCGACGGCATCAATGTGCCGTTGTTTTCCAACGACGGCCGGATGATTTGGTCCAAGTTGATCGCTCAGTGCCTTCAGTTCCAGCTTAAGCACCACAAACTGTTTCTGGGAGACTGTGGCCAATTTGTTTTCTGCAGATTCGTACACAAGATTTGATAACTTCTCAATAAACTCCAATGCCTGCGAATCAGTCAGACTTTTATGATCAACCTTGAGATCAGCGATCAGGCTGACGGCCCTGGCAACATCGTAAGTGCCACGTTGATGATGCGTTTCAATTGAGAAGTTTGAGCGTTGCCATGCTACGAACGCCGATGAGTTGGGTCGATGGTTGTCCGAGGTTCGTAGGGCAATCTGCTCTGTGAGCTCATCTCGTTCTTGCTCCCGGTCAGATATGTTTTTCTGGATGTCTCTTCGGAAATCTGCCTGCAGCTTGGGTTCGCCTTTTGATTTTCTTAGCTCATTGATCCAGCGGACTAGCATTGCGAGACTCACGCCAGGCTGACCAGCACTAGCCGAAAGTTCAAGTATTGACGTGTTTTGAACACGAGAAACGCCCAATGCAT